>NZ_JVLI01000065.1:0-49161 GCF_001072315.1 Streptococcus pseudopneumoniae
CATTCTGTTCCCTACACCATCTAAACTGCACAAAAAAGAGAGGTCTTGCCTCTCTTGGGGTTACAATTCTGCGATTTGGTTTAGGTTTACTTCTGCAACTGTGTCATTACCAAACATAGAGATAATCATCTTCACTTTATTGTTATCAATCTCCGTAATCTTACCGGTATAATCTGCAAAAGCTCCATCAATAATACGTACAGTTTGACCAACTTCAACATCGATATCAAACTCTTGTACAGTTTGTCCCATAGAAACCAAGATATCACGAATTTCTTGTTCCAATAATGGAGTTGGTTTTGATCTATTTCCGTGAGATCCGACGAATCCTGTAACATTTGGTGTGTTTCGAACAACAAACCAAGCTTCATCTGTCATGACCATTTCTACAAGAACATAACCTGGAAAGCGATTTTCTTCTACTTCTTTTCTCTTTCCATTTTTTTCAACTTGCACTGTTTGTGTTGGAATTTCAACGCGTAGAATATTATCCAACATATTGTAGGTTTGTGCACGTTGTAATAGATTTTCTTTTACCTTATTTTCATAACCAGAATAAGTTTGTAAGACAAACCATCCTTTATCAAAACTATCCATGATATTTCCTTTCATAAATAGAAGATTTCTAGTGTAATTAACTCCACTAACCTTCTAAAAAATGTTAATAAATCGAATCAAACCTGAAACAATCAACTGGTCAAAAATGTAAATAATTACTACAAAGAAAGCTGTGTATTCCATGATAGAACGAAAATCTCTCCAGCTTTCCTTGCGAGTTGGCCATGTTGTGTCTTTAAGAAGTCTAAATATATCTCCAATAAAACGCATCGCTCTCTCCTATCTCGTTTCTCTGTGTGTAGTATACTTACCACAATGTTTACAAAATTTATTTACTTCTAGTCGTGTTGGCTTGGGGTTTCCGCTTATCTTGATTGAATAGTTTCTCGAACCACAAACCGCACAAGCTAGGCTTGCTTTTTTTAGTGCCATAACGCCTCCATCTTATCTATTATAACAAGAAAGCTAGGCTTTGACAAGCATCTTAACGAAATAGATTGACTACCGAATCCCATATCGTTTGAGCCTTTTCCTTAATCTTCGAATCCGAGATAGCACGGCTAGCCTCATCTACCAGATTTTGTGCACGACTTCTAATATCAGAAAGGCTATTATCTGCCTGATTTTCTTCATTACTCTGTACTTGATTTCTTGTATTGGCTGGTCCAATTCCATTTTGCTTATAAGCATTTTCAACCGTAAAAGTGCTTCCTGGCGTATAAGGTAAAATGGTATTTGCAATGTTTCTAAAGACATGTGCTGCACCGTTTGAAGTCGAACCTGCTAGATAGTGATTTTCATCAGTGGTCGGAAAGCCAAGCCAGTGGCTAATCACTACATCCGGAGTATAACCAATTACCCACTGGTCACTTGTGTAATCCGGATTGAAAACTGCTTCAGTTGTTCCAGTTTTCCCTGCCATGACATAGTCTGCAGGCGATGAACTAATACCGGTACCGTTGGTGAATGTCCCCAACATCATACTGGTCATCTTATCAGCTACAGACTTATCAATCACCCGTTTTTGTGAATTTTTATGGCTCGCAATAACCTGACCACTAGCATTTTCAATTCTACTAATAAAATGAGCTTCAGGCATTAAACCTTCATTTGCAAAGGCAGCATATGCTTGAGCCATTTGCAGAGGATTGGTTTCAACACCGCTTCCCAAGGCGACACCAAGAACACGATCAACTTTTTCCATGTTGAGTCCGAATTTTTCGCCCGCCTCAAAAGCCTTATCAACGCCCAAATCATTAACAGTGGCAACAGCAGGCAGATTAAGCGACTCTGCCAAGGCTTGATACATAGGAACTTCTCGACTCGTTTTGATTCCTGCATAGTTATCAAGCTTATAGCTGTCGTACTGCATGGTATGGTTATCCAAGAGCTTATTCAAAGCCCAGCCTGCTTCAACTGCTGGCGTATAAACAACTAAAGGCTTAATTGCAGAACCAGGACTACGTTTTGATTGAGTTGCATAGTTGAAATTCCGGAATCCAGTTTTATCATTATCAGCAACTTGACCGACAACTCCACGAACTCCACCTGTTTTCGGTTCGAGAGCTACACTTCCTGATTGAGCAAATGTTCCATCCTCTGCCCTCGGAAATAGCGATGTGTTTTCATAAACAACCTGCATATTTGCTTGGTAATTTTGGTCCAGCTCTGTGTAAATGCGGTAGCCATTATTTACGATTTCTTCCTCTGTTAAATTATACTTAGACACAGCTTCATTAACCACCGCATCAAAGTAAGAAGGATAGCGGTAATCTGAGATTTTTCCTTCATACTTATCGTGCAATTGCGAAGTCATATCAACTTCTGCAGCTTCGGTTTCTTGGTTTTTATCAATGTAACCCGCTGCAAGCATATTTTGCAAGACAGTATCACGACGATTAGTCGAATCTTCTACAGAATTCAAAGGATTATACAGTTCCGGTCCTTTGAGCATGCCTGCCAGAGTCGCAGCTTGATCCAGAGTCACTTCTGACGCAGAAACTCCAAAGTATTTCTTACTCGCATCTTCTACACCCCACACACCATTTCCAAAATAAGCATTGTTAAGGTACATGGTTAGGATCTGATCCTTACTATATTTTTTAGTCAATTCTAAAGCCAAGAAAAATTCTTTCGCTTTTCTCTCAACAGTTTGATCCTGTGACAAATAGGCGTTTTTAGCCAACTGTTGGGTAATAGTAGAGCCACCACCTGAACGACCAGCAGTGACAATAGCCAAGAAGAAACGACCATAGTTAATCCCGTCATTTTTATAAAAAGAACGGTCTTCTGTCGCAATAACGGCATTCTGCAAATTTTTACTGATATCAGTCAATTCAACATAAGTTCCTTTTTGACCGGACAAGGCACCAGCCTCCTTTTCTTCACGGTCAAAAATGAGAGTTCGAGTTTTCAAGGCATTTTGCAAATCATTGACATTGGTTGACTTGGCTACAGCAAACAAATAGGTTCCAACTAGCAAGCTTGCACTCAAACCTAGTATAAGGACAATCTTTGTTAGATGATAGCGACGCCAGAATTTTCGAATTGGACCTACTTGGGCTAATTTTTTTCGATCACTACGAGAGCGACGTAAGCTAGTAGAATCAGAGTCCTCTAATTTACTTGTTTCTTTTTTAAAAAGAGAAAGAAATTTCTCGAATAATTTATCTAATTTCATGCGTTTATTTTATCATCTTCATCATAGGAAGACAAGAATTTAGCTATTTCCTATCAAAATAGGACTTTTTTTGTTACAATATCTGTATGAAATTCACATTTACATTACCCGCCTCTTTACCTCCAATGACGGTTAAGCAATTACTAGAGGAGCAACTCCTCATCCCTAGAAAAATCCGTCATTTTTTGAGAATCAAGAAACACATTTTGATTAATCAGCGAGAAGTTCATTGGAACGAGATGGTAAATCCTGGAGATGTTTGCCAATTGACTTTTGACGAAGAAGATTATCCCGAAAAAGAAATTCCTTGGGGCAACCCAAACCTCATTCAGGAAGTTTATCAAGATCAACACTTGATTATTGTCAACAAACCAGAGGGGATGAAAACACATGGTAATCAGCCAAACGAAATCGCCCTTCTTAACCATGTCAGTGCCTATGTTGGCCAAACCTGCTATGTCGTTCATCGTCTGGACATGGAAACCAGTGGTTTAGTTCTCTTTGCCAAAAATCCTTTTATCCTGCCCATTCTCAATCGCTTATTGGAGAAAAAAGAGATTTCTAGAGAATATTGGGCACTCGTTGACGGAAATATCAGCAGCAAAGAACTTGTTTTCAAAGACAAAATCGGACGTGATCGCCATGATCGCAGAAAACGAGTAGTTGATACAAAAAATGGGCAATATGCTGAAACACATGTAAGCAGATTAAAGCAATTCCCAAACAAAACTTCCTTGGTTCGTTGCAAGCTAAAGACAGGGCGAACCCATCAGATTCGTGTGCACCTTTCGCATCATAATCTTCCTATCCTGGGTGACCCTCTCTATAATAGTAAATCAAAAACAAGTCGGCTTATGCTCCACGCCTTTCGACTGTCCTTTACCCATCCGCTTACTCTAGAGAAATTAAGCTTCAATGCACTTTCAGATACTTTCGAAAGAGAATTAAAAAAGAATGGATGATTCCGTCATCCATTTTTCCATATAAGAAAAGCAAGACCACGAGGCCTTGCTTTTTATCGACTCAAGAATTATTTAGCGATTTTTGCGAAGTATTCAAGAGTACGAACAAGTTGTGCAGTGTATGACATTTCGTTGTCGTACCATGATACAACTTTAACCAATTGTTTACCGTCAACGTCAAGAACTTTAGTTTGAGTTGCGTCAAACAATGAACCGTAAGACATACCTACGATATCTGAAGATACGATTGGATCTTCTGTGTAACCGTATGATTCGTTTGAAGCTGCTTTCATAGCTGCGTTCACTTCATCAACAGTAACGTTCTTTTCAAGAACTGCTACCAATTCAGTAACTGATCCAGTTGGAGTTGGAACGCGTTGTGCAGATCCATCAAGTTTACCGTTCAATTCAGGGATAACCAAACCGATAGCTTTTGCAGCACCAGTTGAGTTAGGAACGATGTTTGCAGCACCAGCGCGAGCACGGCGAAGGTCACCACCACGGTGTGGGCCGTCAAGGATCATTTGGTCACCAGTGTAAGCGTGGATAGTAGTCATCAATCCTTCTACAACACCAAAGTTATCTTGAAGAGCTTTAGCCATAGGAGCCAAGCAGTTTGTAGTACATGAAGCACCTGAGATAACTGTTTCAGTACCGTCAAGAACGTCGTGGTTAGTGTTGAATACAACTGTTTTAACGTCGTTTCCACCAGGAGCAGTGATAACAACTTTTTTAGCTCCACCAGCGTGCAAGTGTTTTTCAGCAGCTGCTTTCTTAGCAAAGAAACCAGTAGCTTCCAGAACGATTTCTACACCGTCGTTAGCCCAGTCGATTTGTTCTGGATCACGTTCAGCAGAAACTTTGATGAATTTACCGTTAACTTCAAATCCACCTTCTCTAACTTCAACAGTACCGTCGAAACGACCTTGAGTTGTGTCGTATTTCAACAAGTGTGCAAGCATAACTGGATCTGTAAGGTCGTTGATACGAGTAACTTCAACACCTTCTACGTTTTGGATACGACGGAAAGCAAGACGACCGATACGTCCGAAACCGTTAATACCAACTTTAACTACCATTAGTGATTTCCTCCTTATGAAAATCATGAAATTTTTATTGTGAAAAGAGTAACTTGAATCACTACAAATCACCTTTCAACAAACCTATTATATAACTATTTAAGTTTAATTGCAAGTACGGGCATTGTTTTTCTATGTTAGTTTCTTTTTAAAACTGTAAATCAAGGAATCCCTTACTATTCATATCGTAGCGATTCTACAGGATCCATTTTACTAATTTTACGCGCTGGGAAGTAGGCTGATACATAGCCAAGCAAGAGAGCGAAAACTAGAGTTCCTAAAACAGATAACAAATTTAATTCAAAAACCTTAGTGATGGATGGGTAAAAGTGACTTACAATTGCATTCGCCAAACTTCCCACCCCTTGTGCTACCAAAAAGGCCAGTAGCAAGGCGATTCCTACAATCCAGATAGCCTCGTAAATAAAAATTCCTTTGACATCACGATTTTGATAACCAACTGCCTTCATGACGCCTATTTCCTTAGAACGTTGCATGATATTGATGTAAATGATGATACCAATCATGACCGCTGCTACCACAATAGCTTGTGATGAAAGTACAATCAACAATCCCTGAATGACACGAATAAAAGTAATCACAATATCAAGAACCTTCTGTTGAGAAAGAACAGTATACTTCTTGTTTTTCTGCAATTCTTCTGTTATCGCTTTTGTTTGTGATGGATCTTTGAGTTCCAAGATAAAATAAGATACAGCTTTTGTAAATCCAGCTTCTTTCAAAATCGTTTCCATTTGATGAGACGGCATGAAACTGTTGCTGTCCTCCATGTCATCTTCATCATTGATTACACGTACAATCTTCGTTTGAAATTGAGCAGTCTTGCTAGCTTCAGCAGCATTTTCTACAATGCTGGCTGAAACTGATTTGCCAATAAGATCAGTAGCTGTCAGATTGTTTCCTGTCTGTTCATTCCAATTTTTTAGTAAACTGCTTGGAATCGTTAATCCCTGTTCATTTGTATCAGTATAGAGGGATCCAGCCAACACTTTGTCCGTCTCATTACTACTAACAGAGATACTTGTATCCTCATAGAGACTCACTACTTGAGCATAAGAAGGCATCGTTTGACTCAGATCCATTTCTTGCCCATCTATAGTAATATTTGACATGGTCATCCCAAAAGGACTCTCCAAATATTTAATAGCTTCTTTCCCAACTGTATCCGTGATATAGTTCTTATCATCTTGGTTCAAAAAGCCTCGTCCAACATTTTTTGTGTTTAAAGCAATCTGAACTTGAGAAGGAATTTGACCTCCATTCGTATTTTCATCAATCATCGAAATCAAAGCATTTCCCAAGCCGAAAGAAATTAAGACTCCTACAAAACCGATTGAGGTTGCTAGCGCAATCAATAGGTTACGCCACTTTCTTTCCATAAAGTTATTTAAAGAAAGTTTGAATTTATTTTTCAATGATAATCCTTTATTTTTTGACTTCTTCAACGACTTCACCATCCTTCATTTTGATAATCACATCTGCATATTCGGCAACCTCTGGATTATGGGTTACAATCAATACTGTTTTCCCGGTTTGGGCTAAATTTTTAAATACTTCCAATACCATTTCTTGGGATTGAGAATCCAGCGAACCCGTTGGTTCATCTGCCACAATCATATCAGGCTGATTTACCAAGGCACGCGCGATTGCTACACGTTGCTTTTGCCCGCCAGAAAGCTGTTTAACATTTTTAGAAATAAAAGGCTCCATGCCCAAGTTACTTAATTGCTCCTTTGCAATCATTGTCATCTCCCTGTCAGATAAATCTTTGACATAGAGAGGTAGCTTGACATTGTCCAAGACAGACTGATGAGGAATGAGGTTAAAGTTTTGAAACACAAATCCAATCTTATCTTTACGAAATTGAGTTAGTTCAATCTCTGATAAGTCACGGAGTGATTCCCCTTTAAACTCTAAATCTCCTTCATATTGTCTATCTAAACCGCTGATGATGTTTAGTAGACTGGTTTTGCCACAGCCTGACGGCCCGTAAATCGCTGTAATTTTACCTTTTGCAATCTGCAGGTTTATATTTCTTAGAGCCTGCTCTTGATGTTTACCGTCCAAAGTGTAAAACTTTGAAATATTTTTAATGGATAAAATGGACATTCTTTCCCCCTTATTTAAAACCGTTATCGTCATACATCGTACTGATAGAAAATCCTTCAAGTTGATTGACCCTATAGGCCTACTACTTAGAATTTTCTCTCTATTGCCTAGTTTGCTTCTGGATGTATAGCAAGTAAAATTTATTGTAACAAAAAAGCGGCATTCCCTCAATGACAGAAATGTCACTCCTATAAAGCATTTAACAATACCTTTCTAAGTCTTGACTCCATTCATTATCTAAACTAACGATTAACTTATCATTACCAAACATCCTCGCCATCATTTTTGCTTCTTCATACTTTTGTTTTGCTGTATCATAATCAGTCTGAATATAATATTTCCATTCGACCATCAAGACAATCGGTTGTTTTTGAAAATCTCGTGTTTTTTGCCCTATTTTATTTAAGGTCTCGACTGCCCTCTTAAAATAATGAAGCAACCCCATAATCTCTATACAAGTTAAAGAAGCTAACAAGGAGTCTCTAAGTAAGTCCAAACAATCGAACTCTATCTTATCAACCTGAGAACTTAGTTTGTCATGAAAATAAAGAATTGTTTCATGCTCAGACTTTTTTATCTCACCCTCGTTTAAACCATCCATTAACTGACAAAGAAAATACAGTCTCAATTTCAACAATTCCTCAGCCCTATATACATCTCTGGATAGTAAATCTTGAAGACTGTCCTCAATCACACTGCTTCCATATAAAGAATTACTAGTCATTCTCACTGCATCTATAGCTTGAAGACAATCCACTAGCACTTTCTCATCATGTGGCAAATCATCATAAAAGCTCTCAAAAATCTCATCAAAATATTCTTCCTTTTGTTCTTGCAACTCCTTGTCTCCGTAGTCAGGGTGATGTAAAAGAAAGTACTTTAATTCTTGGTAGCGTTTAGGCAATTCCTTATAATCTGGCATCAAGACGTAGGACGGAATTTCTAATCGTTCTGCAATATATTCTAGTGTTTTTATCGTCGGGCGAAACTCTCCTTTTTCTATCCGCACCAGCTGACGGACTGATAATTCAGACTCATCCCCGCAAAAAACTGGACGACTAAGTCCTTTCTCCTCTCTTAAAAGTCGCACTTTATCCCCTAACTCATTTATCTTGTTCACTTGCCCCTCGCATGATTATAAAAGATTTGATTTTCAAACAAATATATGCGATGATTATACCATTTTTCAAATAGAATTACAAAAAAAGAGACAGGATTTCTCCTGCCTCTAGGCTGATAAACAATTATTTACGGCGTCCTGGTCTTTCTTTGTAGCCATAGTAAGAATCTTCGATGATTTCTTGCATATGGTCAACCATTGGAAGGCGTGGGTTTGCAGGTGAACATTGGTCTTCATAAGCAAGAAAGGCCAATTCACGAGAATGTTCTTTCCATTCTTTTTCATCGATTCCTTGTGCTTTGAAGTTCATTTGGATACCTACGCGCTCACCAAGTTCGTAGACAGCTTTTGCGTAAGATTCAACCCCTTCTTCTGGTGTAGAAGCTGGAAGTCCAAGCATGCGTGCGATATCTTGATATTTCTCATCTGCACGGTAGTAGTTGTACTTAGGCCATGTTGCTGTCTTAGCTGGACGTGTACCGTTGTAGCGGATGACGTATGGAAGCAAGATAGCATTAGTACGGCCATGGATTGTGTGGAATTGGGCACCAATCTTATGGGCCATTGAGTGAGAAATACCTAGGAAGGCATTGGCAAAGGCCATACCAGCGATTGTTGAAGCGTTGTGCATTTTCTCACGTGAATGGAAGTCTGCATTCTTAACTGAGCTTTCAAGGTTTTCAAATACAAGCTTGATAGCTTGAAGTGCAAGACCGTCAGTGTAGTCGCTAGCCATTTGTGATACGTAAGCTTCAGTCGCGTGGGTCAATACGTCCATACCAGTATCCGCAGCAACAAATCCAGGAACTGTCAATACCAAGGCAGGGTCTACGATTGCCACAGTTGGTGTCAATGAGTAGTCAGCGATTGGGTATTTGCGGTTATTTGCTTTATCAGAGATAACGGCAAATGGTGTTACTTCAGATCCTGTACCAGATGTAGTTGGAATCGCGATGAATTTAGTCTTCTTACCAAGCAATGGGAACTTGAAGGCACGTTTACGGATATCCATGAATTTTTGAACAAGGTCACGGAAGTCCACTTCTGGTTGTTCGTAGAAGAGCCACATTACTTTAGCAGCATCCATTGGTGATCCACCACCGAGAGCGACGATTGTATCTGGTTTGAAGGCACGCATAATCTCAGTACCACGGTTTACAGTTGTGATATCTGGATCTGGTTCTACATCAGCGAAGATTTGGTAAACAACCTTATTGCGACGAAGGTCAAGTTGTTCGATGATACGATCAAGGAAACCAAGTTCTACCATGGCATGGTCAGTAACGATCATGACACGTTCAACGTCACGACATTTTTGAAGGTATTGAATTGAATCACGTTCAAAGTATGTTTTTGAAGGAAGTTTCATCCATTGCATGTTATTTCTCCGTCTTCCGACTTTTTTGATATTCAAGAGGTTAATGGCACTAACGTTATCCCCAACTGAGTTGCGTCCGTAAGAACCACATCCAAGTGTCAATGATGGCAAGAAGGCATTGTAAACGTCCCCGATACCACCGAAAGTAGAAGGTGAGTTACAGATAACACGAATAGCTTTAACAGCTTTACCAAATTCTTTCGTCAATTCTTCATCAGCTGTGTGGATGGCTGCTGAGTGTCCAAGACCGTTAAATTCAACCATTTGACGAGCCTTAGTAATACCATCTTCACGGCTTTCAGATTTCAAAACTGCGATAACTGGTGACAATTTCTCACGAGTCAATGGCTCGTTTTCACCAACTTCTTTACATTCTGCAGCAAGAATGTTTGTTCCTTCTGGAACTGTAAATCCTGCTTGTTCTGCAATCCAAGTTGCTGGTTTACCAACGATATCAGCGTTCAATTTTGCACCAGCACAGTTTTTGCTGTTTGCTTTCACGCCGAAGCAGAACTCTTCAAGAAGTGCTTTTTCTTTTTTGTTTACAAAGTAAGTGTGGTAAGATTTGAACTCTGCTACAAATTCATCGTAAATTTCTTTATCAATGATAACCGCTTGTTCAGATGCACAGACCATACCGTTATCAAATGATTTAGACATGACGATATCGTGTGCAGCTTGGCGGATGTTAGCTGATTTTTCAACATAGGCTGGAACGTTTCCGGCACCTACCCCAAGAGCTGGTTTACCACATGAGTATGCTGCTTTAACCATGGCATTACCACCTGTTGCAAGGATTGTCGCAACACCTTCGTGGTTCATAAGCGCACTAGTTGCTTCCATAGATGGTTCAGTGATCCACTGTACACAGTTTTCAGGCGCTCCTGCTTTAATCGCAGCATCACGAACGATTTGAGCTGCATGAGCTGATGATTCTTGAGCGGATGGGTGGAAGGCAAAGACAATCGGATTACGAGTCTTCAATGAAATCAATGATTTAAAGATTGCTGTTGATGTTGGGTTTGTTGTAGGAGTGATACCACAAACAACACCAACTGGTTCAGCGATAAGGGTCAAACCTGTTACATCGTCTTCTTCGATAACGCCAACTGTCTTAGTGTGACGCATGTTGTTTACTACGTGTTCACAAGCAAACAAGTTCTTAGTTGCTTTATCTTCAAATACACCACGTCCTGTTTCTTCAAAGGCATGTAAAGCCAATTCTCCGTGGGCATCCAAAGCCGCTACTGAAGCTTTAGCTACGATGTAGTCAACTTGCTCTTGATTCAATTTACGCATTTCCTCAAGAGCAACTAGAGCTTTTTGCACCAATCCATCGACATGCTTTTCAGCAGCGAGTTTCTTTTCCTCTGGTGTCACAGTTTTTTTATCAGCCATATTTTCCTCCATAGCTTTCAAGGATTTAATCCTTTGTTAATTTTTTCACAAGTTTATTATAACGTATTATTTCAACTTTGTAAACAGTTTCATAAACATTTCACAAAGAATTTTTAGTTCCTTGTGAAATTTTTCTCATTTTCTTTTCTTATCAGGTTTTTTCTTCAAAGTTTGTGAAACTTATTTCAAATATTTTTTTATTTCACAAACTTATTTGGAAGAGGGACTTGGAAAGAAAGGGATTTACAGGTAAGCGCTTACTTTGCATTCCTAATAATACCTCCTTTGATAAGGAGGCTTTATTTTTGTTGAAAAACGCCTTGTTTAAAAGTCCCTTCATAAACGACTTCTTGTTCTGTTGTTAGTTTTCCTTTTCCTTCAGCTTGACCATTTACAAAATCCCCTTCGTAGGTCCAGCCTTCTTTGGATTGAAAGGTACCTTTTCCGTTGAAGGCTCCATTGCTGAAACCACCTGTATATTGGTCTCCATTTTGGAAGGTAATGGTTCCTTGACCATTCATTTTACCTCGGACAAGACTGCCGTCATAAACAATCGTTCCATTATCGAGTTTTAAGATGCCTTTTCCGGGAATATTTAGAAAAAAGACGAGTACAGCACAGAAAACAATGGTAACTACTGCTATAATCTCTAAACGTGGACGAGTCAGATAGACACGATACTTGTCGTAAAAATTCTTAAGATTTTCCACCTTCACTCTCCTTTTCTAAACGTTCTAACCAAGCTCGACAACCCTCTTGAACACGTCGATAAGTTTCCTCAAAATCTCCTGTATACCAAGGGTCTGGAACACTTTCAGATGCAAATGAGTAAATCTTATCTTGACAGTCTGCCGGACACATCTGACGTAAGTCCGAAACATTTGAAGCGTCCATTCCGATAATGTAATCAAAGGCTTCAAAATCTTCTTTAGTAATCTGAAGAGATGTCTTGCTCTTGTCATAAGGAATCTCATACTGTTGAAAAATTCCCTGAGTGCCCTTATGAATCGGATTGCCATGTTCCCAAGAGGACGTCGCTCGACTTTGGATTTCGTAACTATCTGTCATTGATTTCATAACAAACTCTGCCATAGGGCTGCGGCAAATATTTCCCAAACAGACAAAGACTAGTTTTTTCATCCCATTTCCTTTCTTTTATAGAAAAACGGGAGTTAGTGATCCCGTCTTATTTTTCAATTGCACCTTCGAGTGAAGCAGTTTCTTTCAGTGGTAATACGGTCTTGATTGCAGCTAGCTCAAAAGTCAAGTAAACTCCATCTACATCAAGAACAATCGTTTTCTTCTCCGTATCTACTTCATCGACCGTTCCGTAAAGTCCGCCGATTGTAATAACTTCATAGCCTTTTTGTAGTTTATTCAAGCTTTCCATACGTTTTTGTGCTTGTTTCTTTTGAGAGCGTTGCGTAAAGAACATCAAGCCCACCATAGCCACAAGAATGATTAAAAATGTATATTGTGATTCCATTATATTCTCCTTTGTCTTTTACATAGGACTACTATATCAAATTTCAGCTACTTTTACAAGATTGTACCTTGCTTTTCTAGTAAGAAAAACCAGAGCTTGCGCCCTGATTTTTAGGATTATTTCAAGTTTTGAACAACTTTTACAAGGTTTTCTACAGTAAAGCCATATTCTGCCAATACTTTTGGTGCTGGGGCAGAGGCTCCGAAGGTATCAATACCTAGAACGGCACCATCAAGACCAACATATTTGTACCAGTTTTGAGTTGCACCCATTTCGACTGCAACACGACGGCGGACTGCATTTGGAAGAATTTCTTCCTTGTATGCTGCATCTTGTTTATCAAAGACATCTGTAGATGGCATGCTGACTACGCGGACTTTTGCACCTTGACTAGCCAATTCTTTGGCAGCTGAGACAGCTAGATTAACCTCTGAACCTGTCGCAATCAAGATGGTATCAAAGTCTGCTGCAGTTTCATAAACAACATAGGCACCTTTTGCAACCTTGTCAAAGTCTGTTCCTTCTTCGACAGTCAAGTTTTGACGTGTCAAGACAAGGGCAGTTGGGGTTTTCTCACTTGTCACGGCAAGGTACCAAGCTGCTTGAGTTTCACGCGCATCTGCTGGACGGAAAACATTCAGATTTGGCATAGCACGAAGACCTGCTAAATGCTCAACTGGTTCGTGAGTTGGACCATCTTCACCAACTGCGATTGAATCGTGAGTGAAAACATAAGTCACAGGAAGTCCTTGCAAGGCTGACAAGCGGACAGCTGCCTTCACATAGTCAGAGAAGACGAAGAAAGTTCCACCGTATACACGAAGTCCACCGTGAAGGGCCATTCCGTTCAAGATCGTTCCCATTGCAAATTCACGAACACCAAACTGAATGTTACGGTTCAAGCGATTAGCATCGTCTTGAAGGCCGTCAGTCTTGATATAAGTCATGTTTGAGTGAGCAAGGTCAGCTGATCCACCCAAGAAAGTTGGCAACTTAGCAGCTACAACATTCAATGCATCCTGGCTTGAATTACGGGTTGCTTGAGAAAAACCATTTTCTAAAGCTGGGAAGTCTGCTGGAGTCACTTCAACTGGATCACGTCCATCGATGATAGCTTCTACTTCTGCAGCCAATTCTGGATGAGCCTCTTTATAGTCAGCAACTAATTTTGTCCAAGCTTGATAAGCTGATGCGCCACGGTCTGCAACATTTTCTTTGAAATCAGCATAAACTTGTTCTGGGATTTCAAATGGTTCATAGTCCCAACCGAGAGCTTGGCGAGTTGCTGCAGTTTCATCTGCTCCAAGAGGAGCACCGTGTACAGCATTAGTTCCCTGTTTGTTTGGAGAACCGTATCCAATCACAGTCTTCACTTCAATCAAAGATGGTTTACCTGAAGCTTTAGCTGTTTCGATAGCAGCATAGATAGCTTCTAAGTCTGTTCCATCTTCAACCAAGGCTGTATGCCAACCGTAGGCATTATAACGGTCACGAACACTTTCTGTAAAGGAATCCTTTGTCTCACCATCCAAGTTGATGTCATTTGAATCATAAAGAACAACCAACTTGTCTAGTTTTTGCAAACCTGCGTATGAAGCCGCCTCGCTTGAGACACCTTCCATCAAGTCTCCGTCTCCACAGATAACGTAAGTATAGTGGTCAAAGATATTGTAGCCTTCTCGGTTATATTTGGCTGCCAAGAAACGTTCTGCTTGGGCAAAACCAGTAGCAGTTGAAATACCTTGGCCTAGAGGACCTGTCGTAGCATCAATCCCTGCTGTATGGCCAAATTCTGGGTGACCTGGTGTTTTAGAACCCCATTGGCGGAAGCTCTTGATTTCATCCATGCTGACATCTTCAAAACCAGAAAGGTGAAGAAGGGCATAAAGAAGCATTGAACCATGACCCGCTGAAAGAATAAAGCGGTCGCGGTTGATCCAGTTTGGTTGAGCTGGATTGATACGAAGTTGTTTTGTAAAGAGGCTGTAAGCCATCGGAGCCGCTCCCATAACCACACCTGGGTGACCTGAGTTGGCTTTGTTGATAGCGTCAATACCTAGGAAACGGATTGCATTAACAGATAGATTTGACATAGAATTTCCTTTCTATTTGAGGTGATTATTGAATCACACATTCTATTTTACTATTATATGAAAATTATCCGTATCATGCAACATACGGATAACCTCCAAAGAATATTTTTATATTATAGCAAAGCTTTAAATTGAATGTTAGAGTCTTGTTCAAAACAATCATCAAAACCACGTGGATGATGGTATTCTACTAAGTGTTGATCTTGAGGATAAGTGTACTTACCGCCGACTTCCCAGATAAATGGATGGAAATCGTATTGCAAGCGATCTTTTCTCATTTTCCAAAGTTCTAGAATCTCATTAGTAGAAGCCATGAAGTTAGACCAGATATCATAGTGAACTGGGATAATGACTTTGGTACGCAGATTTTCTGCCATACGAAGAAGGTCGATAGATGTCATTTTATCTTGGATACCTACCGGATTTTCACCATAGTTATTCAAAGCAACATCAATTTTAAAGTCTTTACCATGTTTTGCAAAATAGTTTGAGAAGTGAGAATCTGCACCATGATAGATGGTTCCACCTGGTGTTTCAAAGATATAGTTAACAGCCTTTTGAGCCATTTCTTCATCTGTAACAGCTAAGCCAGCAAGTTCACCGCCTGTCTCATCAGCACCGTTCACTGGAAGAGTTACCAAGCAAGTACGGTCAAATGATTCTACTGCATGAATCTTCATATCTTTTAATTCGATAGTGTCACCTGGTTTAACAACGATGATACGTTCTTTTGGAACACCCCATCCTTCCCAGATTCGTCCACAGTGGTAAGGACCGATAAACTTAACATGCTCTAACTTAGGATTGTTGAGAATTGCTGCAGCTGTGTATGGGTCGATATGATCACTATGGAAGTGTGAAACTAAGTAATAGTCTAGTTCGTTGATAGCAAATGGATCGATAACCATTGGCTGAACACGCAAGTTTGGTTGCAACTTACGAACACCTGCCATATTTGCCATTTGGTGCCCACGAACCATATCTTTCACTTTTTTGGTTGATTTTCCACGGTTTGACCAAAGGTCCATGACAACGTTAGCACCACCTGGTGTCTTAATCCAAGTACCACAGTTGCCTAGCCACCACATGGCAAAGTTGCCTTCAGGTACGACTTCTTCTTCGATTTCTTCGTTCAACCATGTTCCCCACTCTGGGAAAGTAGCTAAAATCCATGACTCTCTTGTAATTTCTTTGACGTTTGGCATATGTTGCCTCCTTTGGATATAATTGTTATCTTTGAGATTAGTATACCACCCTTCAAAATACTAAAAAAGACCAAGAAAAACACAGGTTTGTGTTCATCATTGGACTGTCCTTCAAATATCTTCCAAAAAAGCTTGAACTACTATTTCTTGATTTATAAGTGTTTGAACCTCTTCTTGGAACTTACTAGCCAACTTGCTGTCTACAATATAAGACGAAATAAGACTGGAAAGATTTTCACTGAAACTTTTGCTCTCATTACGAAATATATTGTGTTTAAGATAGTCTAGCATTTTCAAAATATCTTCTGCTTCAAGGATAGGATTAACTCTTAAAATTGGAAATCTGCTATCCAAATCATCATTAGTAGTAATCACTACATCAACTTGTGCAATATCTTCCACACTCTTAAATTGTTCTGTTGTAAATACAGTGCCAATTTGCTCATTTGGAAAATAAAGTTTGCATTGTTTCAGCAAAAGTCTCGAAACCGCAACACCTTCATCACAAACGAGATAAACTTTTTTCATATTTTTTTGAGACGATGGTGTATACTTTAAAAATCCTCCAATATGAATCGTCAAATAGGCAATATCATCGTCTGTTAGCCGAATAAACCATGCTCCTTCTAAAATTTCCGCAGATTTTCTAGTGACTAAAAATAATTCTCCATACTTGGATCGAATTTGTTTTGTTAGAGGATTTTTAGAAAAAATACCGTAAGTCTTTCTAAATAACAAGGCTTTACAGTGGATCATCAAATTTCTTAACAAATCATCCTTGTTCTCAATCTCCATTCGGATTTGTGATTCAAAATACCAGATGAATTCTTCTAAAGCAAGTTTTAACTGCCGAAAATCATCACTTTCTGCATGAATATCCAAATCTTTACGATAGGAGAGGAGAAGAACAGCTACAAGAGAAACTTCAAGTTCTGACAAAGAAATTTCAAACTTTTGAAACAACCGTTCTCCTAATTTCTTAGACACCTGATACTCTATTCTTTTTCTTATCAAAGAAAATTCTTTCTCTATATCCTGATGTCTTTCTTGATACTGTTCAACATTATGACAGCTTAACAGCAAATAAGGTAGAACCTGCAACATAAAAGTTACTTCATGATGATTTATTTTCTTCCCTAAATCTTGTTCAACTAAAGGAACCTGTTCCTTAAAAAATTGGTTCATTTCAACAGAAAGCAAACACTCACCATCTAACCTCTCTTTCATCTTATCTTCTAAAATAGATACAAAAGTGGCATTTTCTTCCATAAAAATATGATATAGAAGCGATTGAAGATACTGAATTTTATTAAGAGGGTGGGCATGAAGATGGTATCCCTGTGACTTGCTCACTTGCAAGGTCACCTGATATTGTTCCAAAGTTAGTTGATAACGAATACTATTCAAATCATTGAGAACAGTATTCCTAGACACCTCTGTTAACTCCATCAATTTTTCAATCGTAATACGTTCTTTAGAAATACCTATCCATAGTAACATTATCATCATACGTTCATGCGCACTCATGATATAATCGTACGAATCTACTTCCGATAATAGTTCACAACAAGCATCTCTCTGCTCTTCCGTTAAGTGAATACCAATTCGTGGAATACTAATGATGTGAAGCGCCTCGTCACCAAGAGTAGCATTGATTTTGTCAATGTGATAATAAATTTTCCTTCTTGACTCTTTCAAATCTTTCGAAATCGCCATAATCGTTTTGGGCGTTTCTTGATCCATCAAATATTGAAGCAAATCACAACTTGCCTTATCCAGTACCATATTTCATACTCCTCTATCAATCAACTGCCTTGAAAACAACTTTATAATAGTATCACATTCACTAACGCATTTCAATTATCAACAGTAGTCTCTTAATAACGAATACTTACAATTACAAAAGCGAGGCTTGGATCGAAAGGTCCTAGCCTCTTTTCAATTCAATTTCTTATTTCTTTTGACCGTAATAAGCATTTGGTCCATGCTTACGTTGGTAGTGTTTTTCTAGAATGTACTGGGGAGCAGGTTCAACTCTTGGATTGATTTGTTCTGTAAAGCGATTCATCTTTGATACTTCCTCTAATACGACAGAGTGATAAACAGCATTCTCTGGATTTTTGCCCCAGGTGAATGGACCGTGATTGCGTACAACAATACCTGGTACTTCAACAGGATTGAGACCACGACGCTCAAATTCTTCTACGATAACCAAGCCAGTATCTTTTTCATAGGCCACTTCTACTTCGTCCTTGGTCAAACTACGGGCGCAAGGGATTGAACCGTAGAAATAATCTGCATGGGTTGTTCCGTAGAAAGGAATATCGCGTCCAGCTTGAGCCCAACCAACTGCTTCTGTCGAATGGGTGTGGACCACACTACCAATTTCTGACCAAGCCTTATATAACTGCACATGAGTTGGAAGATCAGAAGATGGTCTTAAATCCCCTTCTAGGACCTTACCATCTAGATCAGTCACCACCATGTTTTCAGGTGTCAATTCGTCATAGTCTACGCCTGATGGTTTGATAACAATGACACCTAGTTCGCGATTAACTTCAGATACATTACCCCAGGTAAATTTGACAAGTCCATGTTTCGGTAATGATTGATTGGCATCACAGACTCGTTTACGCATAGCATTGATTACTTGATTCATCTTACATCAAACCTGCTTTCTTAATTAGTGGATAGAGAAAAGCTTGGGCCTCTTGAATGGCTGCGCGTGTTTCTTCTACAGTTTCACAATTTTCAGACCACATTTCGATTAGGAAAGGACCATTATAATTGGTTTGCTTTAAAATATCGAAAGCTTCTTCCCATTTGACACAACCTTGCCCAAAAGGTACATCTCGGAACTGCCCCTTTGAACTTTCTGTCACTGCATAAGTATCCTTGAGATGGAGAGCTGCGATAGCATGGTGACCTAGATAGAACTCACTATAGACATCATTATGCCATGCAGACACATTCCCAATATCTGGATATACAAAAAGGTAGGGAGAGTCAACATCCTTTTCTACAGCCAAGTATTTTTCGATACTATTGATAAAAGGATCATCCATAATTTCAATAGCAAGTACCACCTGAGCTTCTTCAGCCCAGTCACAGGCTTTTCTCAAATTTTTGATAAAACGTTGGCGTGTCTGGGGTGACTTTTCCTCATAGTAAACGTCGTAACCAGCTAATTGAATCGTACGAACTCCCAAATCCTGAGCTAATTCGATACATTTTTTCATGAGTTCCAGAGATTTTTCCTCTAGAACTGGATCATTTGATCCCAATGGGTAACGACGATGTCCTGAAAAACAGATAGAAGGAATACGAACACCAGTTTCATAAATCGCTTTGACAACTTCCAAGCGCTCTTCCTTGCTCCAGTCCAGTCTTGCTAAACGCTCGTCACGTTCATCAATAGACATCTCGACAAAATCAAAGCCTAACTCCTTGGCAAAATTTAAACGTTCTAGCCAAGTAAAGTGTGTCGGGGTTGCCTTTTCATAAATTCCAATTGGACGTGCCATGGTTTACCCCCAAATTCGTCTGATTTCATCCTTGAAGGCACGCGCTGCTCCTGCTGGATCCGCAGCTTCTGTAATTCCACGACCTGCGATAAAGGTAAAGACATCAACGCCTTCAAAGAGTTTGAGAGTATCTACATCTAGACCACCTGTTACAGAAACTCGGAAGCCCATGTCAATGAGTTTTTTAACCTTATTAAGGTCTTTTTCACCCCAAGTTTCACCAGCAAGAAGGGCATCACGAGATTGGTGATAGATAGCTTGTGAGATACCTGCATCTAGCCAAAGCTGAGCTTGTTCAAAAGTCCAATCGCCATAAAGCTCGATCTGGATTTCGCCTCGTTCTCCTCGTTCAGTCTTGATAGCCTTTAGAGCTGCTTCCATAGTAGGGATGGTTGCACAACAGATACAAGTCATCCAGTCTGCTCCACGAACTGCATTATTTTTAGCAACTGTTCCACCAGCATCAGCACATTTTGTGTCTGCCACAATAATCTTATCTGGGAAAAGGCTACGCAAGACTTCAACCAGTTCACTTCCAACTTGAAGCAAGCAAACAGTTCCAGCTTCGATAATATCTACTTCCTGACCAACAGAAACAGCTGCTTTAATCGCTCCTTGCAAGTCTGAATGATCTAATGCAACTTGTAAATTAGGTATTCTTTTTGTCATTTCTTTATTCCTCTTTCTAACTTTCCAAATCCAATCCTTCGAGATAAGGGCTATCCTTAGATTCTTCAATCATAGCCAAGACATCTTCTTTAGTCTGGCAAGCCTGTAAACGTGCAATAGAATCTTCTAATTCAAACAGGGCAATGATTTGTGGAATGGCTACACTTGTGTGAATTTTTGAGCTTGTTGCTGCTAGTGCCAACAAAACAGATACCTCTTTCCCATCTGAAAATACAACAGGATTTTGTAAGGTGATCAATGAAAAGGCATCTCTTTGCACTCCAGCTTCAGGTCTAGCATGGGGCATAGCCATACCTGGCATTAAGATATAGTATGGGCCATACTCTTCAGTCGATTCGATAATAGCATCGTAATACTCTGGCAAAATTGCTCCACTTTCAATCAAGGGATCTACTGCTACCTTGACTGCTTCTTTCCAGTCTTTAGCTTCTAAACCTAGTCGGATCGAGTCATTGTCAATTAAAGCTTGTTTTAAATTCATATCTGCCTCCTTTATTTAAAGAGGGAGAAGGACAGAAACGATGACTCTCAGTTTCTATCCAGCCCCCTCCAACCTTTTACTGTAGTGCTTGACTGAGTTTTTCAGTGATTTCTTTATCATCCATCAAGTTGTCAAGCCCAATTAACTTCCCATTAGTTCGCCCTTCCAATTCTTGGATCAAATGAAGAGAAGCGATTACGATGTCATATCCTGCTGCTAAACCTTTAGCTTCACCGACACTGCATGAATTGACTGTAAAATCTGTTTGATTAAGCTTACGGAGAGCATTTTCAACCTTCATCTTGATAACCATTGATGAACCCATTCCATTTCCGCACGCTGCTAATACTTTAACCATTTTATTTCTCCTTTTCTAGATACTAAGCTTCTTCTTGAACTGCACCGTTGTAATATTTCTCTTTATCTTTTGCTTTGGCAAATTGAAGTTGAGGAATAACAAGCAAGAAGAGACATACAAGTACATAACCGACAATACCGAGATATTTGAAAATGTATCCAAATCCAAGCCATGGGAATTCAAAGTCAATATTCCCATGATAACCACCGTAAGATGCTAAGTCGAGAAGGGCTACACATAGAGCTCCTAGAGCAACTTGGAGGACGCCTGAGATGAAGGATAGGATAACAGCTGCTTTCCATCCGCCACGCTTATCAGCGTAGACTGCAATTGCTGCATTATCAAAGAATACTGGTACAAATCCTGTAATAATAAGGATAGGGTTTTTAAAGACGATGAGCAAGACAATTGTAATCAATTGACCAATCAAACCAAAGGCAAATCCAGACAAGACAGCGTTTGGAGATCCAAATCCATAAGAAGCTGCAACGTCGACCGCTGGGAATGAACCTGGCAATAATTTGTTTGAAATACCTTGGAAGGCATTTGTCAACTCAGATACGAACATGCGGACACCTTGCATCAAAACGAACAAGTAAACTGAGAAGGTAAAGGCTGTTTGGATAATGTACATAAAGAAATCTTGTTTAGCAGGATTGAATAGAGTTCCTGAAGTGATGACTTCTTTATTAGACATAATGTCTGGACCCAAGATTAAAAGAATGGCTCCGAAGAATACGAGCATCAAGGTAGCAGATGCAACAACTGTATCGTGGAAGATTGAGAGGAACTTAGGTAATTTAAGATTGTCTAAACTTTCTTCTTTCTTACCAAAGCGTCCTGCTACTTTATCTACAAACCAGATTGCAAATTGCTGTTGGTGACCAATCGCAAATCCGCCACCACCAGTCAAGCGTTGAGTTGCCTCAACAGTCATATTTGAACTAACTGCCCAGTAAAGTCCACAGATGATACCAATCGCTGCTGTACCGTAAGCATTGCGCAATTGTGGTACTAAGAATAGAACCATAAGAGATACTGTTGCAGCTTGTTGTACCATGATGTGACCAGTAATAAAGAGGGTTCTTACCTTCGTAATCTTTCGAAGAGCTACGAGCAAGATATTTATTCCGAAACCAATCAATAGAGCTGTAGTTGCAGTTCCAACAAAATCTGGAAACTCTGCTGCAATTTTGTTGTTTGCTGCAGCAAGTCCAAAGTAAGGGTCGATAACCGCTGCACCAATTTGGAATTTGTAGTTAAGGGCTGCTAAGATCGGACGGAAGGTTGTAACCAAACCACCCGCACCCACATTGAGCAACATATACCCTACTGTTGCTTTAACAAACCCTGAGAAAACGTCGTGGGCAGGTTTTTTCAAAAGTGCGTATCCTATCAACACCAATAAACCTACGAAAAATGCGGGATTCTGCAAAATATTGCTAGAAAACCAATTTAGAACACTTGAAATGACTTCCATAATTGTTCTCCTTTTGAATTGTTTTTGTAGGTTTATTATATAATTTGAAAGCGCAAACAAAAAGACCAAGAATTACACAGCGGACTGTTCACTCTTGGACTGTATGATTTATGATATTTTAATGATTAGCTTAGTTTCTCGTAGCTAGATAAAATGGAAGAATTTTATCATAAGATTTCAGTAGGGCTTCTACGATTTCTTCTTCAGATGAATTCTCTGTTATAGGGACATCTATTTTAACTAACACTTTTCGGACTTCCTGATTGGATAGTTTATTTCTTAAAATTTGACGATTTTCTTCGTTCGCATCCCACCGTTGACTTTGACCATCAGAGTAGGCTAGATAATAAATCCCTTCTACCACTGGAACTTCTAGGACCTTGGCCTGCTTGCCTAAAGTTTGCTCATCTTTTTTGCGCTCGATAAAACTAACTTCTAGTGAGACACCAAAATCAGAGGGTACTCCATACAAACGAAGAGCCAACATAGGTTCTGTCACTTTCCCCTCACGCTGTATATAAGCCCAGAAGTGTGGTCGCAAGCGCTGCGCTTGGTTCATCCACTGGCTAGTCTGTTGGAGTTGCCATTCTGGATGACTGGTTTGAAATGCTTTAGTCAGTTCTGTAAAAGCCTTTCGAGCCTCTTGGCCTTTATGACGGAATTCCAGCATTTTTTCTCGCTCTTCTCCCGCTTTATCAGGATTACGGTACTGCAAACCAGCAAAGTCTAGATAGTCTCTTATCTTATTCAACATTAATTTAATCTCCTATAGCTAGCAAAAAATCAGGAGAACCCTGATTTTACTTATTCTGTATCTACAACGACATAGCGATTTGGCTCATCACCTTCAGAGTAACTCGTCACGCCATCCATACGTGAAATAATACGATGGATAATCTTGCGTTCGCTATTCGACATTGGATCTGTCTGATGACTGCGCCCTTCTTCTAAAACACGAGTCGCCAATTTTTGCGCATAGGTCTGCAAGACTTCTGCACGGTGTTCAACATAATCATTGACATTAATAGTGATATAGAAGGTTCTTGAATAGCGGTTGTAAAGATAATTTTGAGCCAACAGTTGCAAGGCCTTCAAGACTTTACCATGGTAGCCGATAATACGACCTGGTTCGTTAGTATCAATTTGCAAATTGATGCTACGACGGTTATAGTCATTTGAAAGTGTAGCTTCAACATCCATATCATCAATGATTGTTTGGACATAAGTCGTTACTTCCGTAGCTACTTGTTCAATGTCAAAACTCGGTTCAACCTTTAAGCCCAAATCTTCTAATTCTTGACTTTCAGTTTGTTCAGCTTGACTCTCAACAATAGGAGTTTCTACTTCTTCCCCGAAACCAGCTTCTTCAAGATGTAATTCATTTAAAATCTCAATATGACCAGTTTCCTCTAAGATGGTGCTTGCATGTTTTTCATTTTTCAAGATTTCAGCCTTGACTTCATCAGAAACCCCTTGGCCTTCTTCTTCAATCTTTTTAATTGCTTCTACAACATGACCCAAATCAACGGTTGCTTCACTGACTGTTTTGACCGGTTCATTTTGTTCATTAATTTCTTTAGGAACACCCTTGACAGCCTGCTGATTAGCTTTAATGACCGTTGTTTCACTAATAGCTTCAATGTCAACTTGGGCTGGTTTTTTACCAAATAAACCAAGAAATCCATTTTTTTCACGAGAAATGACTTTGATGTGAGCCTTCATTCTTGGAATATCTAATTCTTTCAATCCTTTCTGGATTGCTTCTTCAACAGTTGAACCCGTAAATACTACCATTACCAGATTCCTCCTTATTATTTCGTTTTCTGAGCCTTTTTCTTGGCTTTTCTTTTTCTATTTTCCAAATCTTTCTGTGCCTGTACTACGGCCTCGCGCTCTGCGATAATCTTGAATGGATTGTTCAAGAAATAGGTTTGCAAGACTTGATAAGCATTGGACACTGTCCAGTATAGGGCGACTCCACCCGGTGCATAAACTGCAAAGATAAAAATCAAGACCGGAATCCCATACATCATCGCAGTCGTAGCGCCATTACGCTCAGACAAGGCTTTATTAGACAGCCAAGTACTTAAAAAGGTAAATACAGCTGCTAAAATCGGAAGAACAAAGGTTGTATCCACACCACCAAGGTTAATCCATAAGAAATGACCTGTCTTTAAAAAGTTAACTCTTGATAGAGCTTGGAACAAGGCCAAAATAACCGGCATCTGAATCAAAATCGGCCAAAGAGAATCTGACTGTCTAACACCCATTTCTTTAAAGACTTTACGCATTTCTTGCTCTAGCTTGGTTCTACTTTCCATATCTCGACCCGGATATTGTTCTCGAAGCGCCTTAATGCGTGGCTGAGCTTCCTGCATTTTTCTAGAAGCCACCATTTGCACCTGAAAGACTGGCAAGAGAACTGTACGAATCAAGATCGTAAAGAGAATAATCCCCACTCCGATGCTGATATCAAACGATAAAAAGCGAATAATTTCCGCAAAGAAGTAAACAAATTTACTCCAAAAATCAGCTGATTCGGCTGTGATATCGCTAGTTGTCCCATTAGTCGCACAGGCTGTCATGATCAATAGAGACAGTCCTAGCAAACTAGTCAACTGTAGTTTCTTTTTCACTCCCATTTCCTTCCTGGTAAATCTTTGATAATTTTAATACGTGGAGTAGATTTTTCTCCATCTCTGCATATCCCAAGGTTTCAACCCCTTTTCGGGCAATGACAACAAAATCGACATCTTCTACCAGACTCCCTTTTGCATTCTGGATAATATGTCTAATTCGTCGCTTAATTTGATTTCTAGTGACGGCATTCCCCAGCTTTTTGCTAACTGATAGACCTACTCGAAAATGGTTTTTCTGATTTTCTAGTTGGTAGACAACAAACTTGCGATTGGCAAAACTTGTCCCCTCCTTGAAAATCGCCTTAAAATCTTTCTCTCTTTTTACACGAAAGTTTTTCTTCAAAACTCAACTCCATCTATTAAATTACTACTATTATACCATATTTTTCAAAAAAGCCAATCATAGCAAGGTTTTGCACAATTTCATCAGAAAAAGAAGCTGGAAAAATCACTTTCCCAACTCCTTGTACGGAATATTTTTTCTAATTTTAGTTATTTTTTCAAGCGTTCAACGTCACGGGCAATAACTAGCTCTTCATCTGTTGGAATAACCAAGACACGAATCTTCGCTGCCTCTGTTGAGATGTCTCCTGTCACACCAAAGACGTTCTTTTCTGGATCAACATCACAGCCAAACCAAGAGATACCTGAGATAACATCTTCACGTACATTTGCAGCATTTTCACCAATACCTGCTGTGAAGATAATAGCATCTGCTCCATTTAGGACCGCGAGGTATTGACCGATATGTTTTTGGATGCGATCAACATACATTTCATAGGCTAAAGTGGCATCGTGGTCCCCTTCTTCCATAGCAGCAATCACATCGCGCATATCACTAGATTTGCCTGAGACACCCATAAGCCCTGATTCACGATTAAGGACGCGACTAATGTCTTCAGGCGTGTTAAAGTCCTCTGTATATTGCATTAAGTAAGGAATGATAGCTGGGTCAATATCTCCTGTACGTGTTCCCATCATCACACCACCAAGTGGAGTGAATCCCATTGAAGTATCGACAGATTGACCACCCTTAACAGCTGTAATAGAAGCACCATTACCGATGTGGCAAGTAATCAATTTCAAGTCTTCTAATGGACGGCCCAAGAGTTTTGCTGCTTCTCCTGCTACAAACTGGTGACTTGTACCGTGGGCACCATATTTACGAACCTTGTTTTCTGTGTAATATTTTGTTGGTAGAGGGTAGCGATAAGCTTTCTCTGGCATAGTTGTGTGGAACGAAGTATCAAAAACAACTACACTGGTAATGTCTGGCAACAATTCCTTGAAGGCACGAACACCTGCTGCATTGGCTGGATTGTGGAGAGGAGCTAACAAGCTCAACTCTTCAACTTTTTCTAAAACATCTCCCTCAACGACTGTTGATTCTTTGAAATATTCTCCACCGGCAACAACACGGTGTCCAACACCTGTAATCTCATCATAAGCCTTGATAATATCGAAACGAATCAAGTCATCCAATAAGATTTTAACAGCTTGTGTGTGATTTTCGATATCCAAAATTTGTTGTTCAGAACGGCCGTCAAATTTTACAGTTGAAATTGAATCTTTCAAACCAATCCGTTCAATTAAACCTTTAGCAAGAACTTTTTCCTCTGGCATTTGATAAAGTTGCCATTTCAAACTTGAACTTCCCGCATTGATTGCAATTGTTTTTGTCATAACATGATACCCCTTTTTAAGCGTTTTCATCTATTATAACAAAATCTATTTTATATTTCAGTACCTTGAGTCCATTTTTGAAAATTTTCTTTAAATTTCATTAAAACACTTGCATCTTGCAAGCTAGCAAGTGGATAAACAAAAGGATCTACTGCTGTTTCACTTTTCTTCTGTAAGATAAAAATCGTCTTGGATTGTTTAGCACTGGCAAAGAGATTTTCAGGCAAACTAATCATGGCAGTCAGACTTGCCTCCTCTTTCAACCAACCTTTCAACAAGTCACTTTGAGGACTGGTCAACAAATCACTCGGAGCTAGAAAAATAGCATATCCGTCTGACTTGAGATACTTAAGTCCTTGTTCCATGAGCAAGTGATGGGCGTAAGTATGTTCTTGACTAGAAGCAACTTGATGGCGCGACGCAACGGCATCATCAGGATAATAGCCGACAGGCAAGTCGCTGATGACCACATCGCTTTCTTTGAGCATTTGTGGACGAACGGCATCTCCTTGGACAAAGCCAGCCTGCAAACCAATTACATCTGCCATACTAGCTGCCAAATCAATCAGCAAATCATCCACTTCCATTCCCAAATAATCCACCTTTTTATCAAGCGAGGTCAAGAAAGTAGCGCCTAGAATTCCCATCCCAGAACCCATTTCGAGGATAGTGATTTCCTTCTCTGTAAACAACTCTTCCACAATAAACACTAAAAGCAAGGCAATAGCATCCGGTGTAAACTGGTGATTGGCCTGCAAGGGTTCTGTTTGTCCAGCCTTCATCAAGAGAAACTGGTAGGTCTTGAGCCATTCTTCTTTGCGTAGTGCTAAACGCTTAAGGGCCTGATTGTTCTCCTTGACCTGCTCTAACTCAGTCTCACCACCCAAATAGATGCTGTTTTGCTCCACCAGGGCGTCATAAAAGTTGGTCGCCAAATCACTTTGAATGACTTGGACATTCTCTAGTAAATAGGTATAAGCTTGTTCAATTTTTTCAAAATCCATATTCCTATCTTATCAAATTTCCCTTCTTTTTTCCATCCTTATAGAAAAATCACTCCCTGACTAGGCGAGTGATTTTTGGGCTACTGTAAAAAAGAGTTCTGAGTAATTTCCTTGAAACAGGTCTTCAGCGCTATAGAGAATCTGACTATGCACAGATGAAAAACCAAACTGTGCTAGCTTGTTTTCAAGTTCAACCAATTCAAATCCATGATGGTTGGTCTCCGTCTTGGTAAAATCGGCAATGAGGAGTTGTCCATCTTCCTTCAAATGTTGATGAAACAGTGAGAGAGCCGCATCCAAATCAGGCATATGATGAAGAACCCGACAAACAATAATGAGATCAAACTCTTGCTCCAAGGGATTTTTCAATAAATCTTGCTCCAAAAACTGGATATTCTTGATGTCTTGTCGCTCCGCTTTCAAACGAGCTTGCTCCAGCATTTTCTCTGAAATATCCACCAATGTTACAGACTTTGCTTGTTTGGCCAGAGGCAAGGCTAATAGCCCCGTCCCTCCACCGAAATCCAAAATTTCTTTGTCTGATAGAAGATCAATCTGTTTCTCGACTGCTTGACAAACCAAGTTTGCAAGGAAGATATTTTTAGGGGAATCAAAAGTTTCTGCTTTGTGATTAAAATCATGTTTCATATCTTTAGTTTAACACAAACTAGTTGAATTGACTATGAATTCTCTTTCTTTTCAGGCTTCTTTTCTGATTTTTTCTTCTCCACTTTTTCGCTTGGATCAGTCGCTACCTCTTCCTTTTTATCTCTTTTCTCTTCTTTGATTTTGACGGAAGGAAACAGGAACTCATATTGGCTCTTATCCGTACGAACCCTCGTCACTAAGCCAGTTTTCTTGTTTTGATAGCTTACCTGACCTCGATTAAAAACCTGTTCCCCACTTTCTTGCTCAACCTTATCTTTGGTTCGCTTGGCCATAGCAAAAGCAACCAACTTTTCTTTATTTAAAGCATAGTCTCGATGGTTGGCGACTTGTCGGTTCAAGTAAAATTGTAACAAAAGACTAAAGATGGCTGCTATGGTCACTGCATAGAGGAGAACCCCTGCCTTAACTTTTTTCTTTTTCCACACGATAGATAAACTCCCTTTCTAAGCCTTTTTGGAACTGGAAATGAAAACGCACCAACTGATTGTCCTCTGTAATCTGCGCAGATTTGAGGCCATAAACCATAGGCTGATAACCCCGTCCATTGGCATCTGTTTTACGAAAATCATCCGATTTTGACTTACCTATCGCAATTTCCTTGCCATCCTGCTTCATATAGATGCGATTGCCCTCCACTTTTTCAAACTGCGAACGGTCTAACTCTGCCTCCAGCTGGTCCACAAACAAGAGCCACTCCTTTTGCTCGCTTTGTTGCTGGTAGCGAACTTCTGAAATAAGGAGCTGACTCATGGCTTGAAAGAGGAGTAAGCTTCCACTGATGACAATGAGAGCAATCAGAGATTCCAACAAGGTAAAGGCCTTGACCTTATGGCTCTTTGATCGCCAACAACTGTTCTGAACCATGGTAGACCTCCAATCCCTTTTCACTAGAAAATACCTGAATCTCAACTCCGTTGATGTTTACCTGATTTTGACCTGTCTGCAGGGCCATCTTAGCTACACGCACAACTTCTTCTTTCTGCAAGATTTTTGCTTCTTCTTGCCTATTCTTTTGAATTTGTCCCAAAAGAAGGGTAGCAATACTGGCAAAGATAGCTAGAGCAACTACTGCTTCCAGCAAAATCACTGCTCTAATTTTTTGTTTCCTTAATGCGTTTAATTTTTCCATTTCCTAGATATAATTGATAGCGAATCGCTCCTTTACTGGTCTGAAATTCAACCTTAGCTAGGGACGAATTGCCCCCAGCTCGGTCAAATGTAATGTTTTGTCCTGATGGTGCCTGAATTCCTTTAGGAACTGTCAACTTTTGACTGCCATTGCTAATGGTCTGCCCATCTAAGTTCAGACTAGTCTTTTGCTGACTGGCTACACTACGTTTTTGGCTTTCCCGATAAAGTTCTTCAAACTCCATAAAGAAAATCTGCTCCTCTACCGCTGCAAAAGTGGACTGAACAGAGCCGGACAATCCCAAGACAAGTATACTCACAAGTCCCAAAACCAAGAGACTTTCCATCATGGTAAAGGCCTTAATCCGCGACCGTTTGAGTCTTATTTTGTTTTGCATGATATTCTTTATAAGCTTTAGCTTGCTCTTCTGTGATGCGATCATCTGCTTGTAATTTGCTTAGAGTAGCCTCTTCGTTTTTATTCAAACTATAAAGCTCTGCCTGGCTTTCTACCACCTTAACAACAGCAGCTTTTCCTTTGTCGTTGACTGCTTCTTTTTGCTTGGTCAAATTAGGTACAAAGAGCAAGAGAAGCACGCTGATGATGAGCAAGACCACCAACATCTCCACAAGTGTAAAAGCTTTAACCTTAGCTTTTTTCAAGAATGTCATCATTTTTTTCATGTTAAAAATTTACCTCCATATTTTGATACATGGGCATGAGCATTGCCGCATAAAGTAAAACGATAATCAGTGCCACAAAGATAAAGACCAGTGGCTGCACCAAATTCATGGTGCGGTTGACTCGAGTAAAAAAGGCCTCCCAAGTTTTTTCAGCATAGATTTCCAACTCACTACCCAGCTTGGACTTGACTTCCCCATACTCGATAATGAGGCTCAACTCCTTCTTAAAAAAAGGATAGGTTGCTATGGTTTGAGAAAATTCGCGGCCACTTTGTAGGGCTTGAGCTAGGTCTTGACCGATTTCTTTAAAGAGCTGGAAACCTTGTTCCTGCATCATCTGAAAAATCTGCGTCAGCTCCATTCCTTGTGAAATCATATTTCCCCATTCACGCGCATAATAGGCTGTCAGATAAGTCTGCACAAAGATTCCAAGAAAAGGAATGCGTGCTAGGATAGAAAAGACGCGCATCTTAGAACTTCTTTTATAAAAAGTGAGTGCTAAAAGGGTAAGTAGAGAAACAAAGCCTACCATGCCTAGAAAAATTTGTGGCAGATTACCGATAATCTGAGTGGCAATATTGCTACTATCCAGTTGTGGTAGTAGGTAGTTCCGTAGCCCCAGCATAATTAAGAGAAGAAAACCCAGTAAAATCAAGGGATAGGTCGCTACTTCAATTAATTTTTTCTTGACCTTGGCAAGATTGTCTAGATATTCTTCTATCTTTCCCAAACTCAGGTGGAGATTCCCATGAACTTCAGCTAGGGATAACTGAGTGACAATGGCACTTGAAAAGCCCAAACTTTCCATCATTTCTGAGAATGATTTCCCCTGAGACAAGCCAGTACGCATCTGGGTCACACACTGCTTGTCCAACAAAGCACTCCTATCCAAAAAGGAGATGGTCTCCACCAGATGAAAACCGCTGGAAAAGAGATTGTTAAACAAGGTGATGATATTTTTTTGCTTAGCTGTAGCTAATTTTTTCCGTTTCAGCCTGAAGACTTGTGATATGTCCATCTTTAAGAAGCTGATCAATCTGCTCATTCCAGCTAGTTGGCTGGTGTTTTTGATAGTCTTTGTTTGCAAAGTCAACGATTCCTCCTCCCCCGATTAATCTCTGGTAACAAACACCTTGCAGAACGACCGCTAATTCCTCCTCACTCACACCCAACTCCAGCAGGCGCTCATAAACACCTCGAATACTCTTGGCATGGATGGTTGAAAAGACTGTCGCCCCTGTCAAACTGGCTCTAACAACTGCACGCGCCGTCTCGCTGTCCCGAATTTCTCCGATAATCAGGAGGTCTGGCCGATGACGTAAGGAAAGTTTGATCAAATTTTCATAGGTTAGTCCGATTGCTTCGTTCAACTGCAACTGGAGCATGTCGTCCTGCTTGATTTCTACAGGATCTTCGATGGACATGACTTGCTGCCGCTTAAAAAGAGACTTGGCTAGTTCATGCATCAGGGTTGTCTTTCCACTGCCGACTGGTCCAGCAAAAAGATAGAGACCACGTTGCCTGTACTGATTGCCCAGTTCTTCAATATCCTGAAACCAAAAATGCAAATCCTGCTCCTCATCATGCAACAAACGAATAACTAAACTCTCATGACCTCGATAATCGCCTACAGTAGATAGACGTAGAGATGCCATCTTCTGGTCATAGGCATAATCACAGGAACCAAGTTGACTACGTCGCTTTTCTCCTACATTCATACCCGCCACAAACTTAAAGTGACTGATGACGGCCGCAAACTTTTCAAAATCATAAGAACCGATTTTACAGCGCTCGTCTCCGACCCTCATATGAAGCTCATAGGCGTCTAACTTGGGGACAAAATAAATGTCTTGCGCCCCTTTTTTCCGAGCCGAACGAATGATTTCTTGTGCAATTTCTTGAACCATACTTACCTCCTCACCTATACTATTCGCAAAGATTTGGGAAAATAAAAAAAGCAACTACAAAAAAGTTACTTTTTCTCTATTTTAATTTCATACGGCAAGAACGGTGCCTTTCCTTACCTGTTTGTTTTTCATAGCCTGGGCGTAGTTTTTCATCTGGAATAACCTGCTCATCCTGCAAAAGAGCCAAAGAATGGTATTGTTGTAAATACTCGTCACATTCATCACACCAGCGTTGGTCTTCTGGATCCCAAAAAATAGTCATCAAGTCACTTCTACTTTTATAAAGAGGGGATTCTTGTTCCAGTCTAAACCAGCAAGTTTTGTAGTATTTGAGAGCATCATAATACTGATCAAATTTTCTACTTGCTACAATATCTTCTTCCCAACCTTCTAAGAACCACCACGGTTCAAAATCTCCGTACATTTCTATAACACGATACATATTCATTCATTCCTTTGTACCGTATATTATAACCAATTCCGCTAAACAAGGAAAGAAATATGCTCATTTCTTAATTTCCAGATAAAAAATCCAGCCATCTGATGGATGACTGAATTTCTATTTACTTGTGTTCCAAAATCTTGTTACTACCTAGGCTTCAGAAATATCGTTTTCGATAATGACCTTAATGGCATGGTGGTCTGCTGCTTTACTAAAAACTTCATAGGCTTTTTCAATTTCACTTAGTTTGAAATAATGAGTTACCAATTTTTCTGGTTCAATCTTATGACTTTCAAGTGCTTTCAACAATTGTGGAGTTGTATTTGTAGATACCAAACCAGTTGTTACATTGATGTTGCGAATCCAAAGTTTGTCCAAATCGAATTCAACTGGTTTACCATGCACACCACAGTTGGCAACCGTTCCGTCTACACCGATAATCTTTTGACAGAAATCAAATGTTGCAGGAATACCAACAGCTTCGATAGCAACATCTACGCCACGACCATCTGTCAAATCATAAATTTCTTTAATGGCTTTTTCAGGATCTGAAGAATTAACCTTATGAGTCGCACCAAATGATACAGCAGTTTCCAAGCGGTTATCGTCTAAGTCCACCATAATCAATTTAGCTGGTGAATAGAATTGAGCTGTCAAAAGAGCAGCCAATCCAACTGGTCCTGAACCAATAATGGCTACGCTGCAACCAGGTTCGACTTTCCCTTTCAAGACACCAATTTCATATCCAGTAGGCAGAATGTCTGATAGCATAACCAAGGCCTCATCCGACAAGTCTTCTGGAGTATGGTAAAGAGTGTTATCTGCATGAGGGACACGTAGGTATTCAGCCTGCATACCATCAATCAAGTGACCGAAAATCCAGCCCCCTTCGTCTTCACAGTGGGCATAAATTCCTTTTTTACAGTAGTAGCATTTACCACAGGCACAGACACAAGAAATCAAGACCTTATCGCCTTTTTTGAAGTTAGAAACTCCTTCCCCAACTTCTTCAACAATCCCAATCCCTTCGTGACCAAGAATGGTACCACTTTTGCAAGCAGGAACATCCCCTTTGATAATATGGAGGTCTGTTCCACAAATAGTGGTTTTTACGATACGCACAATAGCGTCTGTCGGCTTGCGAATAACTGGTTTGTCTACATCAACAAAAGAAGCAAGTCCTGGTTTAACATAAGTATAGGCTTTCATAAAGCACTCCTCCTTTTTTTATTTGTACTATTTATAATATAATTGTAAACCTTTTCATTTGCTTGTTCAAGCTTTTTTGTGATTTTTTTAACTTTTTTATTTACTGGTAAAGCAATATAGATAAAAAAGCAGAAGCTAATCTCTAACTTCTGCTTTCTCTCTTATGCTTGATAACGTTTCACACCATCTAGATAGGTTGCTACCAATTCCAAATCTTTATCTAGCACGATAAAGTCAGCGTCGTAGCCTTCACGGATTTGACCACAAACATCATCAATGTGAACAGATTTTGCTGGGTTAAGGCTAGCCATCATGACCGCTTCGTGTGGATTTGCAATACCCCACTCGACTACATTTCTCATACCATCTTTAAGTTTGAGGATAGAACCTGCCAAGTTACCTGTCGATTTGAGGCGTGCAGTTCCATTTGCTACTACAACAGGGAATTCTCCCAACATATAGTCACCGTCTTCAAGCCCACCAGCTGTCATACAGTCCGTAATAAGAGCGATGTTTTCTGTCCCCTTTTGCTTAAGTAAAATCTCACAAGCTTTTGGATCTACGTGATAACCATCACAAATCAATTCTGCGTAAGTATGTGGGAGCTCATACATAGCTCCTACCATACCTAGTTCGCGGTGTGTTAAACCACGCATCCCATTATAGGCATGTACCCATACACTAGCTCCAGCATCAACTGCCTTCTTAGCTTGTTCAAATGTCGCATCTGAGTGTCCAAGTGCAACTGTCACACCTTCACCTGTAATAGTACGTACAAAATCTTCCACCCCATCACGTTCTGGTGCAATAGCGATCTTATTTAGCATCCCTTTTGCAGCATCCTGCCAAGAATGAAACTCCTCAACACCCGGGTCTCTCATATAAGTTGGATTTTGGGCCCCCTTAAAAGTTTCTGTGAAATATGGACCTTCATAATAAATCCCACGAATCTTAGCACCTGTTGCTTCCTTATAATGATTTCCAAGATTTTCAGTGACTGCAAGCAATTGCTCATAAGTGGCTGTTAAAGTTGTGGGCAAGAAACTGGTAACACCGGTACTAAGAAGTCCTTCACTCATAGTATGCAATGTACCTTCAATGTTGTTGTCCATCACATCTACACCTGCATATCCATGAATATGAGTATCCACAAGACCTGGTGCAATGCTATAACCAGTATAGTCAAGAACCTCTGCTCCTTCAGGAATTTGATCCACATGTTTCCCAAATTTGCCATCAACAAGTTCTAAGTACCCACCGCGACGAATGCCAAATGGATAGAAAAACTGATCCGCTTTAACGTAATTAGGCATAATAATGACCTCCTTAAAAGATTACTTTTGATATTTATTATGTCAATTACATTATAAACTTTTCTGATTCATTTGTAAATGGTATAGACCTATTTTCTAGAGATATTTTAAAAGAGCTGGATTTCTCCAACTCTTCTCTTTTTAATACAAGTTATTTTGATTTGACTGGTTTGTCTTGAGCTGTTTGCAAGGCTGTGGCAATGGTATCTGCATACAATTTTGCTCCGGCTTCAATTTTACTAGTGTCACTTCCGAAATGGACTTGGTCTGTTCCTGTCCAGATCTCTGGATGTTCCTTAGCAACTTGATTCCAATCAGCAATGGTGATGTAAGGAGTCTTCTCTGCCAATTCTCTCATATAGGCAGCAGCCTTCTCAACGATGGCATAGGTCTCTTTTGTCTTATCTCCCTCATAAGGAGTCACCAAAACCATATGGTGCCCCTTAGGAAGATTTTTCACGATACTATCCCAATCTTCCTTGTAATTTTCAGGATTATTTACCCCAGTTGCAATAACCACCATCTTTGGTAGAAATTTATTCTGGCTATTGTTGAGCATGATTTCGTTGGCAGTCTTGGTTGTTCTGCTGACTTGTGCGTTAATCTGTGCTCCAGGAAGGGCTGTCTGCAGGGCTGTATTTGCCCTTAAGGCCACCGAGTCACCAATTAACATAGTGCCATCAGCAATTCCTAAACTATCAGCTTCTGCTCGTTCTGCCATCACCTTGGTTTGGCTAATATTTGTTGCAGCTTGCTTCAAACCATTGACAGTTAAGTCTGTCTCAAACGCTCCCACTTGTGGTGCCAACAAAGTCACTAAGAGGACAATGAAGGCCAAGATTCCTGTACTTGTTGCAAGAATTGCGTGAATATAAGGCAGGGGACGAAGAGTTTGTAAAACAGGTGTGTTCTTGCCTGCAATCCACGGCTCCAATACATAAAATGAAAGACTGGCAAATCCATAAGAAAAAATCAAAGTTAATAACACAGCAAGAAGATTTGATGTCAACTGTGAGAAAATAATATAGAAAGGCCAATGGAAGAGATAAACCGCATAGCTAGTATCTGCTAAAAAGCTAATAATCTTTGGTTCCTGCATATTAGGGGTCTTTTCATGTAAGACACGCGCCGCCAGAATCATAGCAAGGGCTGCAAGGCTGGCAAGCAAGAAGCCAATAAGATAGGCAAAGAGATAGGTAAATTTGACAAAGAAGGTCAAAATGAGTAAGAAGCCAAAACCTCCTCCAAAAACCAACAGGGTCTTGCGTAAATCCCAGATTTTATCCAACTGCTTAACGAGGGAAGTCGTCTGACGAACGCCTACAATCGTTGCTAGGATACTTCCCAAAAAGAATGGATAGACGTGAGTTAAACTGGAGAAGTAAACAGAGGAATAAGAGGTCACTAGAAAACTACCAATAAACATGGAGAAGAAGCTGATCAAGAAGGCAGCAGCTGATAAGAGAAAAACCATTCCCCTCAACTGACCATTTGATTTGGACTGTTTGGATAAGAACCAAACTGCCAATCCCCAAAAAATATAGTAGTGAACCTCAACGGCCAAGCTCCAATTATGAACAAACAAATGAGGAATGAACTGAGATTCATAACTCCCACCTGTTAGGAGTTCATAGAAGTTGGTCATGAAGCCTAAGACACCCGCAATTTGACCCCCAATTCCAGCCACATAGTCTTGGCGAACCAAGAAAGTAAAAGGCATGGTTACCAAGACCATCAAAACCACAGGTGGAACGATACGATAAAAGCGTCTCCTAAAAAATCCAACCAAATCAATTTCATGATTTTTAGAAAATTCTTCGATGAGTAGAGCTGTAATCAGGAAACCTGAAAATGTAAAAAAGACATCTACCCCGAAAAATCCTCCAGGAAAGATGGTCTGAAAGAAATGATACAAGAGTACCAAAAGTAAACCTGTAATCCTAATCAAGGAAAACCATTTAATACGCATACGAGTTTATTCTCCCTTTCATTGTACACTTTATTCTATCAAAAAAAGAAGAAAAATCCCAAGAGAAAACTTAGGATTTTTAGCTTATATCAATTCCAGTTTAAAAATTACGGCCTGACTTATTATAGCCATATTTTTCAACAAAATACTCACGGAATTCCAAGAGATTGTCATCCATGATAGCTTGACGAACCTGCTTCATCAGGTTAAGCAAGAAGTAAAGATTGTGATAACTCGTCAAACGGATACCAAAGGTTTCATCAGCCTTGAGCAGGTGACGAAGATAAGCGCGTGTATAGTTCTTACATGTGTAGCAATCACATTCAGGATCCAGTGGTGTAAAGTCCTCAGCAAACTGGGCATTTTTGACAACCAAACGTCCCTGACTAGTCATACAAGTCCCATTACGAGCGATACGAGTCGGCAAGACACAGTCAAACATATCTACCCCACGAATGACCCCATCAATCAAGCTATCTGGCGCTCCCACACCCATCAGATAACGAGGTTTATTTTCAGGCAGCAGTTGAGTTGTAAAGTCCAAAACCGCATTCATCTCTTCATGGGTTTCTCCCACTGCCAAGCCACCGATAGAGTAGCCTGGGAAGTCCATGCTGACAAGGTCATGAGCTGATTGGCGACGCAAGTCTTCAAATCCTGCCCCCTGCACAATCCCAAACAAACCTTGGTCATGTGGACGACGGTGAGCCTTCAAACCACGCTCAGCCCAACGACTGGTACGCTCGATTGATTTCTTAACGTAGTCATAAGGCTGATAAAACTGAGGACATTCGTCAAAGGACATCATGATGTCTGAGCCCAGATTATTCTGAATAGAGATGGCTTTTTCTGGCGATAAGAACATCTTGGAACCATTGAGATGGTTTTTAAAGGTTACTCCTTCTTCTGTGATATTACGGCTATCTGCTAAGGAATAAACCTGGAAACCACCACTATCCGTCAAAATTGGCTGATCCCAATTCATGAACTTATGAAGTCCACCTGCGCGTGCGATGAGTTCATCTCCAGGGCGAAGCCAGAGATGATAGGTGTTTGACAGAATAATTCCCGAACCCATCTCCTTCAATTCTTCAGGGGACTGAGTTTTGACAGTGGCTTGTGTCCCAACTGGCATAAACATAGGTGTCGGGAAGGTACCGTGGGGAGTGATGATTTCTCCCAGACGAGCTCCTGTGTGTTTTTCTTTCTTAATCAAACGATATTTAATTGGTGAATCTGACATTTTTTACCTCCGAAGCTGGGAAAGACAGTCCCAGTTCATACTTTTGCCCAAGGGCATACTGTATGATTTTATCAAAAAAAACTGGAACTGTCACGAACTATGGTGTATAATGAGAGAATGAAATACCCAAAAATTGATTTAAAAACCGTTCGTCTGCAAGCCAGACAATTTCAGGCTGAAAATCCCCGCCTCTTTCTCGTCTATCTCTTACCTAGTATACTGGTCATCTTGTCTGGCTTCCTCAATCCCTTAGAGCGCATCAACGAAAGTGTTTTAGAACAACCCTTTTTAAACGTGTTTGCCCATGTATTCCAAGCCTACCTCTTTCCACTATTAGTCTCCTTTATCGGAGCTATTCTTCTAACCAGTTCAGTCTATACAACGCTGAAACTCATCAAGAATCCCGATACAGAACTATCCATCAAAAATAGTCTCACTCTCTTTAACGAAGAGCACTTTTCACAAACCTTTTTGACTCTCCTTCTCAAACGTTTCTATCTCTTCTTATGGAGCATTCCTAGTTTGCTTGGAATTTACTTCCTTTTTTACAGTAGCTTTTTAGCCAAGAAATTCGTTGCAATCCATCCTGAATTTCCCAATCTGGATCTCTCGTCAATTGAAACCGAGCGCTTCCTCATGACCTTTGGTCTTTACTTTCTAGCAAGTATCCTCTTGATGATTGTCGGAAATAGTCTCTATATTCCACAATACTATGCCTATTCGCAGGTAGAATTTCTCCTCTGTGACACCCTAGACTTAGGACAAGCCAAACCAGGACAAGTCCTAAAAACCAGCCGTTTCCTAATGAAAGGTTACAAATTTCAGCGCTTTGTCCTAGACTTACAACTCCTTCCTTGGTACTTCCTCAATTGGATTACCTTTGGAATTGCTAGTTTTTCACTCCTGCCCTACATTCAAATCAATAAAATGATTTTTTACCGAGCAGTATTAGCTCGAAAACGTCCAAAAGCTTGAAGGTGACCCCTCAAGCTTTTTTCTATCAATGAGTTTCTCCGCCTACCAACTTGAGATCCTGATCTCCATGTTCTATAATGGCGCCGATTGCTGCTTCTATCCCTCGCCTAATGTCCACTAAACTCATAGCTGGGGTAGTCGGTCGATTCACCACCTGTTCCATCATATAAGGAATATGCATAAAACCTGCCTTAACATGTGGAAATTTCTTTTCTACCAAATAGAGGGCCTGATACATCAAATGATTGCAGACAAAAGTCCCTGCAGTATTGGAAACAGAGGCCGGCAAGCCCTCTTTTTTTATAGCTTGGGCCATCGCTTTAATCGGCAAACTGCTAAAGTAGGCCGAAGCACCATCTGGACGAATAGGAAGGTCAATCGGCTGATTACCTTCATTATCAGGAATGCGTGCATCGTCTTGGTTAATAGCCACTCGTTCAGGTGTCAAGCTAGATCTTCCACCTGCTTGCCCAATACAAAGGACAAAATCAGGTTGATAACGACTCAGCTCTTCTTCCAATACTTGAGCCGATTTGTGAAAAACTGTCGGCACTTCTAGCCAACGAACCTCAGCACCATGGATTTCAGCTGGCAAACCTTTAATGGCCTCCAAAGCTGGATTAACCTTTTCCCCTCCAAAGGGCTCAAAACCTGTCACTAATACTTTCATTTCTAACTCCTCAAAACCAATTCCATGAGATTCTTTTCTTAAAAACAAGTATAACATATTTCTCTTCTTCTGGAGCGAAAAGGACTAGAGAGGCTAGGATTGCTCTTTGATACTCAATGAAAATCAAAGAGCAAACTAGGAAGCTAGCCACAGGCTGTACTTGAGTACGGCAAGGCGACGCTGACATGGTTTGAATTTGATTTTCGAAGAGTATGAACTTATTTAAAGAGAAAAATACTAATCAAGGCCAAAATAGCTGGTCCTCCTTGCTTTAAAATAATTTTTTTATCTGCTATGAGAGAGCCATAAGCCGCAGCACCTATCACAAATAAAACAAAAATAGTCACAATTTCTAAATTCTGTGAGAAATAAATCCCATACAAGAGAAAGATACCTAGCAAAGCGTTATAAATCCCTTGATTTTTAAACAATGAACTTACTGACGGACGAGCCAGTTCTTCCTTTTCCATGTTAAAGACACGACTAGTCGCATCTGATTGCGTTGCAATACTTTCCAAATAAAAAATGTAAAAATGCTCCAAAGCAACAACCGTTGCTAAAATGATTGTAATAATTGACATCTATTTCTCCTTAAATTTCTATATTTTCAATACCTAAAACCAATTTATTTAATAAACGGCTGAGCTCTGTTCTCTCAGAATCTGTTAAGATACTTTCCATCGCTTCCTTAACCTTGATATGCTGCAGAGGCGGATTCATCACTAACTGCTCCTTGGCATACTTCGTAGCCTCTACCAACACTTCTCGCTGATTGTCAGGATTGCGATGACGCTCCACCAAACCTTCCTTTTCCAAAATCTTGAAATGTCGTGTCAAGGCAGCCTGATCAATCTGCAAACGCTCCTGAACTGCCATTTGATTACAGGGAGAATTCTCCAGTAAAAACAGTAAAATCTGATACCGTGTCAAACTAATCCCAAGTCTTTTTTCAAACAATTGCGTACTCGCTTGCTCAGACAAGCGGAGTTGATAAAGTAAATCTTGAATCTCTAACATTTCTTCTTCCTTTTATTGATTCATCAATAGTTGACTAATCAAGTATAATATAAAGTAAAATAGATTGCAAGAATGTTGCTTGAATCATTACAAGACAGCAACTTCCCATTTTCCATTCAAATTGAAAAAGAAAAAACGAACGAAACTCGCTTCCTATCACGAAAGCTAGATCTCATTCGTCAAAATGATATTACAAAGTCTGATTTATCCATTCATTGAAACGTGAACGTGGTCATAGTGGTTTTCTGTCACGCTACCACGGTCTGGCATTGGGTTCCAAGTATTAGCTGGTCCATATTTGCTATCGAATGGGGCATAGAAACGTTGCTTCCAAATGATGTAACTAATGCCACGGCTGGCCATATTTTGAATAGCATATTCCGCAATCTTATCTCCTAGTTCTGAGCTTTCTGGGACCATAAAGTCGATAGCCAAACCTTTTCCGTGATCTCCACTGTCCCCTGGACGGTAACCACTAAAGGATGTGATGCCAAACAAGTTAGCAATTTCTTCTTTAAAGGCAGCCGTTTGTGGTTGAAGACCTGCATTTTCAGATTTCGCTACTGCAAGTCCAGCATAATCGGGCGCAGCTGGAGCCGCGTAAGTTGTTGAAACTGTTTTCGCCTCTTCTGGTTGATAAGTAGAAACTGCTGCTGTAGCTTCACTTGATGATGCTACTTCTTTTGCTTCTTCTGAACTTGTTGCAGTTGTTTCAGGTGCTTTTTCTTCTACTGGTATTGTAGTTGCTTTCACTGCTGACTCAGCTTGAGTGCTTGCTTGTGTTTCATCTTTCTCAGCTGGAGTCGTTGCCTGAGGAGCTGCTTCTGCAACTGCACTACTTGTTTTGGCTGTTTGCTCCTCTGGGACAGAAGTTCCTGTAGATGGTGCCACTTCTTCTGCAGTAGCAACTGTCTCTGCATCTTCTGAACTTGATGCCACTTCTTTTGTTCTTGTAGTTTCTACCGCTTTTGGAGCTTCTGCAATTGGTTGAGAAAGGTCTGCAACCTGAACAGTTTGATCATCAACCGTCACTTGATTGGTTGTCAAATCTGCTGTCGCAGTTGTCACCTCTTCACTAGAAGCCGCTTGAGGTGTTTGGATTTCAACTTCTGTTACTTCTTCAGCTTCATTGACAGTCGTTGTCAAAACAGTTTCTGGGAAAATCAAGTCCATATTGGTGATTTTATTTAAATTCGCAAGAACTGTGACATCTACACCCAAGGCTTCTGCAATAGTGCTCAAGGTATCACCATATTGAACGGTATAACTAGTTTTGTTGTCCGTTTTAGTCAAATCATTTTGGATTTGCTCAACACTACGTGCAGTCCAAAAAACTTCTTCTGCTTGAGTTGCCAATACTGGGGCAAAGGACAAGGCTGCTGTTGACGCTAATAATATTCTTTTCCTCATTCTTTCAAATTCCTTTCAAATGAATACCTGTCTATCATAACACAAAAAATGCAGAAAAAAAGCCCTCTCGGGCCTATTTAATAGAACTGTCCATTCCTTGTAACAAACTCGATTACTTGAAATAGTTTGTTAGGTCTCTGTCACAAAATTGACACAATCTTTTTATCGCTCAGCCTTAAAAAAACGGGAAATATCTGCTAACACTTGAATCCTGTGATTGCCTTCATAAGACGACTCTAAAAAGCTGAGACTTTGAATCCCACTATTCTGGGCAAATTCCACATCTAGAGTCCGATCCCCTATATAATAGGTTTTCTCAGGATCCAACTGATACTTGTCTAACAGATAGGTAGCCGCTTCTGGACTGGGCTTCCGCGCAAAGCCACTCTGACTGGTTAAAATCTCTGTAAAATAAGATTCCAAACCCAAGTCTCTGAGAATGGTAAAAGCATTGTCTCCCTTATGAGTGTAAACAAAGTTCCGAATCACTACTTGGTCTGTCCAATCCAACACCTCACGCGCACCTGGCATTAAGACTACCTGGGCATTCTTTTCAGCCAAACTCTGTGCACGCACTTGATTGAGCATTTCCACATCCAGCTTTCTCTCTTCTGCCACTTGCACAAGTAAATCCTGCACAGAAAACTTGAGGATAAACTCTCTCACCTGCTCCTTATCATAAGGAATAGAAAACTGAGCAAAAGTTTCCTCAATCCCTGATAAAATCGCTTCATAAGAGTCCAATAAAGTCCCGTCTAAATCCCAAATAAAAGCTGTTTTTTGCATTTCCTATCCTTTCAAGATCATATAGCGCTGGTAACGGTAACGTAGAAATAACCAACGAAAACCATTATCCAAAAGGGTTCCAGCCCAAATACCGGGCAAGCCCCAACCAAGCACAATCCCCATCAGATATCCTGTTCCAATGCGGATACACCACATTCCTATACTTGTCGCATAAAAGGGAAGCCGAGCATTGCCCAACCCCTGCCAGACTGCTGTATAGATGACTGTTCCTATCGTCATAGGAGTACCAAGTAGTGAAAAAAGTGTCACTAGAACACTAGCCTCCACCGCTAGAGAATCAGTCGTATAGAGATGAGTCAGTGGTATGCCCAAGGCATAGACACTAAGCGTCAAGGGCAACATGAGAAGCAGAGAAAGCCAAAAGGTTTGCTTACTCAAACTAGCGACTCTTTTCCAATTATCCTCCCCAACTGCTCGGGCCACCAGCATGACCGTTGCCGTAGCTACACCAAAGGCAGGCATATAGTTAAACTGGGTCAAAACTTCTCCGACTGCATTTCCAGCCACTGCCTCTGTTCCAAAAGAAACGACCAAGGCAATGATCACGACATCTCCAGCCCGCATCATGAGCCGCTCTCCAGCTGCTGGCAAAGCCAAGGTCAATAGTTCCTTATCTAAACCAAAAGTTGGCTTCGCATAAGGCAACTTTAATTGTGACCACAAAATCACAAGACCTACTAAACGAGACAGAATTGTCCCCCAAGCAACACCAGCTATCCCCATATCCAGAACAAAAATAGCTAGACTTGAAAAAAGAATATTCAAGGCATTTGATAAAAGACTCACATAGAGGGGCAAACGTGGATTATGAGTTGCACGAATCAAGGCTCCCAAACTAGTCATTAATCCCAAAAGAACAATCGAACCACCTACCAAAGATAGATAGAGTCCTCCACTTTCAGCCACAGTCTGTTCAGTTCCCAAAAGTCCTATCATCTCTTTCCCAGCGAAGATGGACAAAAATCCTAAAAGGAAACTTAATAGTAAGGTAATCTTCAAGGCTTCAATCACATGATAGGCTAGCATAGATTGATCCTTCTGCCCCAAACTTTTTGAAATAACACTGGAAATAGCAGCTCCCAGAGCGATGAAAATCGCCTGGTAAATCGTGATAATATTGCCAGCTACTGATACACCCGAAATAGCTATCAAGCCCAAGTGGGCTACCAAGTAACTATCCACCATCCCCATGAGCATCTGCAAAAAGTTTTCGCCCATAGCTGGCAAGGCAATATTTAAGATTTGTTTATAAGATATCATACTAAATATTTATTTTCTTTCATAATGGGAATTAAAAATAAGACTATCATTATAATAGTCTCATTATTTACTCATCGATATCAATCACTTCTATATCATCATTTTCTTTCAACATAGCAACAACATTAATTAATGGCAACCTATATTGAGGATATATATTGCTTTTTCCACTAATATCACTTACTAAACTTCTTAAATAAGGAAATAGTATAGCAATTGCATTTGTCGTTAATAACGATTTTGCTTCCTCACTCTTTATATTCCCTTCATATTCAAAAATGCCCATCAAAGATACTCGAATAATAAAGGGACATTCAGAATTATCTTCTCTCCCACAAATTACCGATAAACTCACTGCCGCATTTGTCTGAGAAATTTGAACTTTGGACTTTATATTGAAATCAACATCCAGTTTTTCTGCATCAAAATCATAATTAGAGTTTTGCTCATAGTGCAACTCTGTAACCATGTAGTTACTAAAAGTAATTTTAGCTCTATAATCATCCATCACGCAACCTCTCCTAAACTCTTATTAATAGAAATAGTAGAGAAAGTATTATTTTTAAAAGAATAATAATCTACAGAAGCTGTACTAGAAGAGGAATACTGTACGGAAATATTCTCAATAACTGGTAAATTATTTTCATAAGGTAGAGAAAGTTCCTCTTCAGTGAAATTTACTTTATCTAAGTCAAAGAAACTTTTTAAATTCATTCCCTGTATTGCCATTATTAACTCCTTTTATCTTTATACAACCTGTGTCACGAACACACAACTCTGTACCATTTGGAAAATTACTAATTTCTCCGTTTAAAATAGTTACAGTATTTTTGCTAACAACCTTAATTCTTGTTTGGGAACCGCACTGCTCATGAATCTTGCTAATAAATAATTCCATCATTATTCCATCATAATTTTTCCGCTTGAATGAGCCATCCTGTTTTAACCGTCGTTTTATTTTTTCTCGCTCATGCTCATGCTTATCCTTAAAGCTATAAAACAATTCCAAATTATCCGATAAATCCATATCCAGAAAATTATCAGAGGAAACAGTAATATTAGCTTCAAGAACTTCAATAGAACATTTTTGTTTTTGGGCAACTTTGTCTTTATAATGGTAAGCATAACTAAACGCCATTTTTCGCCCAGAACCATTTTCTTCACGAAAATCTTGAAAAAAATACACACCTTCCCCTAAATCATTTGGATTTCTTAAATCAGGTTTTGACCAATCAATTTTAGATACTTTAAAACCTGCTCGCCTAATTTGGTTTGCATTTTGTTGTGTGGTTCCATGAAAACCTGTAAGTTCCAAAACATCCTCCATAACCATTATATAAAAACATCCCGTAATAATCAAATAAGATATATTTTTAGGATACAATTTCTCTTAAAACAGCTTCTTTCATGTACTACATTCTTAGATAAGCCTCAACCGCTACTTGCATGTCTGTTGCTGCAACAGTTGTCTTATGACGAACAGGAGCTGTTTCAAGCCCATCAACTGCTGGTGGCACTGCAACGCCTGAGATTTCATGTAATTGAGCCAAGGATTCAAAGTCGCCAAGCCCTGATTTTCCAGTTACAGCTTCTACTGCAACCACTGGGAACTTGTATGGACTCGCTGTTGAAGCAATCACTGTCTTAGTCACATCGCCAGTAGCCGCTTGGTATTTCTTATAAACTGCTGAAGCAACTGCCGTATGTGGGTCCTCGATATAATAATCTGACTCATAAACACGCTTGATTTCTGCTGCCGTTTCTTCCTCAGTCGCATATTCAGCTGCAAAGAGGTTAAGAATCTCTGCATCAAAGTCTGTCAACTCATATTGTCCTTGCTTGTTCAAGGCATTCATGAGTTCAGCTGTCTTAACCGCATCATTCCCCAAAAGATGGAAAATCAAACGCTCCAAGTTTGAAGATACCAAAATATCCATAGATGGACTAGTTGTTACCTTAAACTCACGTTTCTTATCATAAACACGTGTCTTGAAGAAGTCTGTCAAAACATTGTTGTCATTTGAAGCACAGATCAATTTACCAACTGGTAAGCCGATTTGTTTGGCATAAAAGGCAGCCAAGATATTTCCAAAGTTTCCTGTCGGTACCGTGAAGTTAACCTTTTCACCAGCTACAATCTCACCAGTTTTAACAAGCTGAGCGTAGGCATAAACATAGTAGACAATTTGTGGCACCAAACGGCCAATATTCATAGAGTTAGCCGATGAAAATTGCAACTTGTTGGCTGCCAACTTCTCACGAAGAACCACATCGTTAAACATATGCTTCACATTAGTTTGGGCATCATCAAAGTTACCATCAATAGCGATAACATGAGTATTGTCGCCAGTCTGAGTGGTCATTTGCAACTCTTGAACCTTGCTGACACCATCCTTTGGATAAAAGACGATAATCTCAGTTCCAGGCACATCGGCAAATCCTGCCATAGCAGCTTTCCCCGTGTCACCAGATGTCGCTGTCAAGATGACAATCTTATTCTCCAAACCATGTTTCTTAGCAGCTGTTGTCATAAAGTATGGCAAGATAGACAAGGCCATATCCTTAAAAGCAATTGTTGAACCATGGAACAGTTCCAAGTTGTATTGCCCATCCAGTTTCACCAATGGTGCGATAGCTGGAGTATCAAATTTGCTATCGTAAGCATTGTTGATACAGTAGTCCAACTCCTCAGCTGTAAAGTCATCTAAAAATGCTGACAAAACTAGCTTAGCAACTTCCTGGTAAGAAGTATCTTTCAATTTGTCAAAGTCCAAATCTACCTTTGGATAAGTAACCGGTGTAAATAAACCACCGTCCGTCGCCAAACCTTGCAAAATAGCTTGGCTAGCAGTTACTGTATTGTTGGCATCACGCGTTGATTGATAAACTAATGTCATTACTCTCTATCCTTTATCTATAGTCTCTTCCATTATATCATGATTTTTCAGAAAATTCTCCCTTTATAAGAGAAATTATAGTCCCAATTCTTCTTTCAAAGGCTCTAAATAAATCATTTCTTGTTTATTTCTCATCTTCAGTCCTTCATCAGCTAGCCAGAGTAAATCTTTTGAAAACTCTATAATCGCAGTTTTCTCCTCATCTGTTAGCTTTTTCTTAGAAAATTGCCGCCTTAAAGACTTATAATTTCTCCCAAATGCTTTAAAGAAAGGTGCTGTTTCTAAGTAAGCCTCTAACTTATCTAAATTAACCAACAACCCCAAGTGAAAAGCTGTTGAAGCGAAAGTTCTATCTAGAGGCTGAGTACACACACTACGAAACTCGACTGTTCCACGAGTCGTTAAGTCTTGGTACTGGTAACTACGATGAGTTTCAAGATCCTTCTCTTGAGGGTAAATAAGAATCTCATCCCCATTAAGAGCATATGCTTGGATTTCAGATGTAGCCAAATAATCCCTTACCTGAATCGGATAAAAATAATAGGTTTGTCCATCACGTTCCGCAGTAAAAATTGCAGAATGATCTAGATAATCAAAAAAATCATCCTCATCGTTAAAGAGTCTAGCATTGACCCCGACGTTTTCTGGATAGATGCCATGCATCGATTCTTCCCAGAAGATGTCCCTTGCAATTTTCGTATCCCAATCTGCACCCGAAAACTCAGAGTTTGCAAATAAATAAGCCTTAACTGCTTCAATTTGGGTAAAAGCATTAATCACCCGTAGGTAGTTAGACTTTGAAACATCCAGCTGGACCTGACTCCCACAGATAAAAGCACCATATTCAGGGAAATGATGTAAGTCTGATTCAATCACATTCCTACTCAAATTCAAATAGTCCATCAACATGCGATACCGTGGGTAAGCCACTGGACAATTCTCATTTTTATCCCAGTTGGGATGAATACCACAGCCAACAATAGCATGATTTGATTCAGCTAACTTTTTCTGAATCACATCCATATAATTATTAAAACGATTTTCGACCTCTTGAATTGTTTCAGCCTTACCAAATGCAAACTCAATCGTTGTATAGGAAACTTCAAATAAAATAGCATCCTGACTTTTCGGATCCACTAACTGGATAGGACACCCAAAATCATCTACCTTTTCTACAGTGAAATCCAAAGTTGAAACTAAATATCTGAATAAGTTCTTGATAACTTCAACATTTGTAGCATCCCCTTCTAAATTTGCAACAGGATATTCCAGCTCAATCCCGACAAACAATTCAGGATTTTCTTTAATATTTTTCAAATACCGATGTTTTAATAAATCGATAGAACAAGACATACTTCCCTACACTTTCATAATCTAAATAAAATTTGAATAACTATTATTATACCAAAAATAATATAAAAAAGGAACGAAGATTAACAACGTTCCTAACTCTATACTATACCGGCGGCCGGGGTCGAACCGGCACGTCCTTGCGGACACTGGATTTTGAGTCCAGCGCGTCTGCCAATTCCGCCACGCCGGCAAATAGTAACTGGGGTAGCTGGATTCGAACCAACGCATGAGGGAGTCAAAGTCCCTTGCCTTACCGCTTG
>NZ_JVLI01000066.1:0-271 GCF_001072315.1 Streptococcus pseudopneumoniae
TTATAAGCTAAACTTCTTTTTCTGTCATGAGTTAGCAGGCTCTGCCTGCTTGGAGTTTTTTGTTTAAGATAGAGTCAGTTTAAAAGATTGGAGAAGGATATGCTAACAGTAGATTATTTACTTGGAGATAATAGAAATCGCTATTTTGGTAGAGGGTATAAGAGGACGACTTATGAAGTTAATACTCTTCAAAAATCAAATTCAAACTACGTCAGCGTCGCCTTGCCGTACTCAAGTACAGCCTGCGGCTAGCTTCCTAGTTTGCTCTTTG
>NZ_JVLI01000067.1:0-13429 GCF_001072315.1 Streptococcus pseudopneumoniae
CCATAAGGTAAACTTTTGAGTGCTTTGAAACGTTGATATAATCGTATTGATTAACGTTTTGAGAATTATAGTCAGTTATTTTATACACAAATAAGTAGCAAAATCCCCTTATATGTACTTTTTATAACATCTTTTGTGACTTTTTATGTACTTTTAAGGATGGCTATTCTTCTTATTTGAACCAGTTTGAACTAATGTATAATTGATAGAAATTGAATACACTACTCTTTGAGGGCATTTTGCCCTCTTTTATATTTTACAATAAGTGTAAAAAGGAGAGTTTTTATGCGTTACGGTTATGTTCGAGTATCTACAAGAGAACAAAATATTGATAGGCAATTTTCAGCCTTAGTAGAAAACAAATTATCAAAAGAAAATATTTTTATTGATTATGTTTCAGGAAAAGATTTTGACAGAATGGAATATCAAAAATTATTAGCTACCTTGAAAGAGAATGATGAATTGGTTATAAAATCAATTGATAGATTGGGAAGGAACTATGATGAAATTTTAGAACAATGGCAATCGATTACTAAGAAAAAGAAAGTAAATATAACTGTTTTAGATTTCCCCTTATTAAACACAAAGAATAGCAATGATAATATCACAGGAAAACTAATCTCCGATATCGTTTTACAAGTCCTATCTTACGTTGCACAGTTTGAAAGAGAACAAATCAAACAAAGACAAATGGAAGGAATACGGGAAGCACAGAAAAAAGGGAAGAAATTCGGTAGACCAAAATTGATTGTCCCGAATAATCTCCCTGATGTGATAGCTCAATATAAGAAAAAAGAAATAACCTTACGAGAAGGTGCAGACATCTTAGGAGTATCAAAAAGCACCTTTCATAATTGGATAAAAAATTCATAGTTTTTGTCAAAAAACCTAGGATTTTTTGGACAGGAAATACACTCTATTTTAGAGCCGTTTTCGTTAGAAAAAAGGTTCTAAAATCAAGCATTTTGACCGATTATTATTACACTTCCATTTTATCAAGTTTGTCCAAAAAAGTCTAGGTTTTAGGACAAACTGATTACTTTACAATAAATAAAAATAGGGGATATTACATGAATGAACAAACAAACTAAAAAATTCACACTCGCAACTATCTCAGCTCTATCACTTCTTGGAGCCGGAATCATCGCAGCTAATCAAGTATCGGCTAGTGAAAATATCGTATTAGGACGTGATTTTAGAGGCTCAGCGATAAACCCATCTAACACTCGCGATTCAGATGGTATGCAAATTGTCGGTATTAAAGGAACATTTGCAACACCCGACAAACAAGTAATTGTAGACCGAATCAATGAAATTCGTAAAGAAGCTTATAACGAAGGCTTAGTCGACCGTTATGTTCCTGTCAAATGGTCGACTGAACTAGAGAAAGCAAGTCGTGTCCGCGCGGCTGAAGCTAGTTTGCTATTCGACCACGTCAAATTAACAGGCTCTCGGTCGCACGCTGGAACATATTCTCATGAGTTCGCTAACTTCGCAGAGAATTTAGGCAGTGAAAGCATTGCACTGGCCATCGAAGACTTTTATTCGGAAAAACAAAATTTGCAGACTGGATCGGGCGACACTGGTCATTATCTTAACTTGATCGACCCACGTTGGACAACAGTTTCAGTATCCGCGTTCGCCAAGCCTGCATTGAGCTCTAGACATGGTTTATATTATAAAATATCTCAGTTGTTCGCTGAAAATTCTGGCGACTCTGACAGCTTAGTCGGCGATTACGGTGAATCAACTGTCTATACTATCGCTAGTCCCGACAAAGTAAAAGACATCTCTTTGCCTCAAAACTTTACAATCAAGCCTCAGGAATCTAAGAGTCTCGGACTCCAAGCTAGATACACCGGCTCTTATGATAGTACTTATTCTCCTAAGGTCATCATTCCAACAAATCGTGACTGGTCTAGCAGTGACACTTCCGTCGCAACAATTGACCGAGACGGAAACATTATCGCTCACAAATCAGGGACTACGACTATCACAGTTACATCAGACGGTAAAACGTATTCTACGACTGTAACAGTATCAGCTAATGCAAGTTCTAACACTTCATCTGCACGAGATATTAAATATGGTCGCTGGGTCAAATCTGGCTCTCGCTGGTGGTTTAAAGGCTCCGATGGCTCTTACCCATCTAATGGCTGGGAAAAAATCGATAAAGTCTGGTATTACTTCGATAGTTCAGGCTGGATGCAAACTGGCTGGGTGAAGGATAACGGTAGCTGGTACTATCTCGATAACTCAGGTGCGATGAAGACAGGTTGGCTAAAAGATAATGGTAGCTGGTACTATCTCGACGGCTCGGGCGCTATGAAAACAGGCTGGTTTGCAGTTTCTGGCAAATGGTACTATGCCTATAGCTCTGGCGCACTCGCAATCAATACAACTACACCTGATGGCTATCGTGTCAATGCCAACGGCGAGTGGGTATAGGATAAGATTATAAAAAATAGATAAAAAGAAAAGGAATACAAAAATTATGAAAAAAATCGTTTTAACTACTACAGCAGTTTTATCACTCCTAGCAACAGGAGCTACAATTTCAAGTGTCAATGCCTCAAGTGGTCCAGCACCTCAAACAAACACTCAGTCAGATAGTATTATTGCAACAGATGTGACTCTTGTAGAGAAAAGAGAAGCAAAAATTCAAAGAGCAGTTGATGATTTATCTAAACAAGCTATTAGTATAGAATTGGTTGATGAAAATTATAGTAGCAATTTTAAAAATCAATTTCCAAACTTTTTTAAAAATCTTCCAGAAGGTCAAGTACAGATTGATGGAAAACAAGTTACATTTAAGGCAACAAATTTTGGAATCTATAGTATGAACTTTGAGTCAAAAGGAGTTCGATACAAAGCGACAGTAGATGTGAGAGAAAATGTAGGCAAAGGTCTTGCTTTCTACATTTACCTAACTAAACTAGAAGTTTTATCAACTAATCAAACTTCTGGGAATACAACTACTCCAGCATCTTCCCCTACAACTCCAACACCAACAAAAACAGACCGTTGGGTTCAAGCTGGTTCTCGCTGGTGGTTCAAGCACTCTGATGGTTCTTACACATCTAATGGCTGGGAAAAAATCAATGGTGTTTGGTATCGTTTTGATAACTCTGGTTGGATGCAAACTGGCTGGGTAAAAGATAGTGGCACATGGTACTATCTAGAGGGCTCAGGCGCTATGAAGACTGGTTGGTTCAACGATAATGGTTCATGGTATTATCTTGACCAGTCAGGTGCTATGAAAACAGGTTGGTTTACAGTTTCTGGTAAATGGTACTATGCTTATAGCACTGGTGCACTCGCAATCAATACTACGACCCCTGATGGCTATCGTGTCGATTACAATGGAGAATGGGTATAATAAACAATTCAAAATTGCAAAATTAAATAAATAAGAAAATTAGTTTTAGTCAGTATCAGTGTTTTAGCTGTTCCTATTTTAACTGCTTGCCAAGTTCAGAGTGAAAGCACTTCCTCAGCAAGTTCTGAAGCAATTGCTTCAAGTACTAGTTCAACTTCTTCTACATCGGAAGAAAATAAATCTGTCACAAGTCTAATAAATGAAGAATCTTCCCTTCCGTCAGAAAGTAAAGGGATAGATATTACTGCAATTCAAAATGGGGATTTTTCTAGTGTCTCAGGAACTTGGAGGAATGGTACAGGTATTGAATTAACATTCGATAAAAATGGTTTAGTAAGTGATTATTCACAGATTTCAATTGAACATGCCAAAGAAATTGACCACTATCTCAAGGCAAGTTCTGTTTCTAAAGATGGAGGTGCTGGTGCAGCTATTGCCTTTTTACCAGCAGGAATCCCTATAACCATGTCTGTCACCTCTTCTACAGATAATGGCTATACTGACTCGTCTGATATCACACAAGACCGCTTATGGTCTGGACACCAACTCATCAATGGTAGTACTGAGGGATTTTTCTATAAGATTCAATAATTAAATTAACTAGTGAACCGCTTATAGGCGGTTCACTTTGACAAGGAGGAAATCATGGATTTTACTAAATATCTATACGTCATGATAGGGTCACGTCTTGAGAAAAAAATTGATGAATTATACAAAACTAAAACAGAATTCTTGAAAAAATTAGATGACGATGACAAAAAGAAGTATAAAAGAGAGTATTCAGATTTACCTATATCCAATTCCGCATTATCTAATATCATCAGAGGAAAGACCGTGAATAGACCTTACCTCATGTCTCAAAAACAATTTGATTTACTTTCAAAAGAGTTCAATCTGACATCTCAAGAATTAATTTTTGGTTCAGATAGCGAAATTATCAATTTCATCAAATTTTCATTTCTTTTAATTTTGTTCAACAACTCAGACATCAATCCTTACATGGATAATTTCTCTAGTGATGATTTTTTTAGTAATGAACTCAACAGAAAACTTTTTAAAGATTCATTAAACAATGATGAAATTCTGAGGCGTACCTCCAATAAGCTACTTCTAAATATCATACTAGCTATAAATGATGAAAAGAAAATAGATTTTTACGTAGAAGCATTTAAACATCACTATAATGATTCTCTAGAATTTTTTATTGACTTTGCTAGATTCTTCTTTTCAAATAAATTAGATACAAATTTCTTATTCGATTATTTGTCCAGTAGTAAGGATAATTACCAAATTTTTGTAGAATCTTTCACTACTTTTATCGATACTAATAGAACTGCTCTCCTTGAATTTTATAATAAGACTATCGATAAAAAAATTAATGAGGAATGTAAAGGTAGTATACTCTCTAAAATTAACAATAACTACTTTATCAACTTATTTTCATCTTCGTTATTTCTAGACTTTCTAGATAAAACATTAAATGATGAGCAGTTCGTCTTATTTCTGCAGAAAGCAACACAAGAGGGAGAGAAAATCTCCTTTAATACTAATAATCATAATCTTGGTTATTATGATAAGGAAAAATTGGAGGAAGATATAAAACAGCTTCAAATATTCTATGAAGATAACCGAGATAACAATATTCATACTGCTGTTGAGTTAAATTTACATATATTGCACTTTCTTAATTTCGGAAAGTTTCTAGAAAACCAACTTATTGATGTAGATAAAGAAGATGATAGTAATTCTCAAAAATAATCTAAGACAGTCCAATTTTGTGGCTGTCTTTTTATATTTTCAAAAGTATAAAAATATACTTTCTAAATATATAAATACATTTTGATTGCGAGAGTATACAATAATGATATAAACGTAAGGCCTTACGTTTATGAAAATTTAAAAGGAAAAATCAGCAATATTCTAGATAGCTGATGAGGAATTTAAAAAATGATGAATTTCTATAAAAAATCAAACTCTAACTCAAAGTATAATTCCGAGTATTTCAAACAATGGTTTGGAGATGAGACAACAGGCATGGTAATTTCTCCTGAACCAAGAACTGTTAATGTCTATAAAAATAATGAAAAGACGGATGAAATCGGCACATTTATCTACTTAGTAGTTTTTGAAGGTTTCATGCCTTTTGAATTACGTTTTACATCAGACCAAAATCTTAAACAGTTCGACCGCATTGAAATCATCGGTGCAGAAGCCTGTGATTGGAAAAATGAAATCAAATTTAGAGCTAAAAAGGCTACCGTTATTAATGAAAAATAATTTACATGCTAAAGGAGAATATCAAATGAAATTCGAAGAAATAAATCGACTTTGTACTCAAGCCCTTGATCTTTCATTAGGTTTACAAGAATCCAGTTATTCAAATGCATTTTCAGTAGTTTCTGGTGATAGTGGAATTACAATAATTCCACGCTTGCCAGCCACATTCATAATCAATAAATCTTTATTTGAAAAAATCTATGAGATATTAAGCGTACTCTTATACCCTAACTACACACTTTTAAAACAATCAGGTATCAACTTAATCCCTCTAGAAACTGGCGACATTCATACACAGCGTGGACTATTTTTCCCATGGCAAAAGGGGACTGTCCAACGACTAGAAATTGATGATATTGAAACTTTTTTATCAGAAAATAATGATACCATCATCCCCCTTATGCCAAATGTCACCATAGATTTTAACGATGTAACACATATCGCAATAAGCGGAAATAGCGGTTCTGGAAAATCATATTTCATGTGCTACTTGTTACATATTATTAAAAAAATGTCAGATATTATAGTAATTGACCCCAAACAGGATAAACCGGCTATATTTGCTCGAAATCATGGGATTCCAGCGATTTATCCTACATCAAATCGAACTCATAATGATTTTGTAAATCAAATAAATGAAATTTTAGGAAATACCGTACAAACTATATTAGATAGACAAGCGCTTCTCTACGAGAATCCTAACACGGAATTGAGACACCTAACTATTTTCATAGATGAAGTTCTTGCTATATCATCAATTGCAAGTAAACCTGTAAAAGAATCTTTCCACAACCTAATAAATCAAATTGCATTACTAGGGCGAAGCGCTAAGGTTCATCTTTGCTTATGTTCACAAAGATTCGATGCAACAGCCATTAGCACCTGTGCTAGAGACCAAATTTCTCTAGCCTTTCAACTTGGACATATTTCCTTTAAAACAACACAATTTTTGTTTGAATCTATAAGTAATACCGAAGACATCGTTTTGCCTCACGAAATAGGTTCCGGCATATTCCAATTTACTAATAGTAAATACAACAGTAATGTCCAACCTATTCTTACACCAAACTATAAGGAGTTTTCAAAAAATGAATAATAATTTATCAAAATTTCGTATTCTAGTTAAACTCACATATATTCAAATTCTTTTATTCATAATAATTGTTTTTAATTTGCTAATGTGGAAAGTTACTAGTATAGTTACCACTTTACCTAGGAGTATAGATTTTAAGTGGATATCATTTGATACTGTGCCTATCTCCCAGCTATCACAAACATTATCAAATTTCAGTTTCATCGTCATGATAATTTTGATATTCACATCTATCATTTTATCACTCTATATTTTTAGTATATGGCGCAGATTAGGAAGTACAATACGGTGGCTCTTTGATTCACTGTATAAAACACATTTTTTAAAAAAGTATTTCCACAAGAAGTACGTTTCAGACGAGGAAAAAGAATTTGAAGAAGACATCCAAAATTATTTTAATAAGTTAATTGTTACTTCTACTGGTAGGGATATAGAAATTTTAATACCTTTACCTTCTACTCATGAAATGAAAGAGGCTGTTAAAAAAAGATTCTTTAGTGCAGAAACTGATATCACGGCAGAATTTTCTAATCAATATACATTTTCTAATGTGGAAAAAAATCCGAAAAAATTTATATCTAAACGTGGTAGTCAAAAACTATAAAACAAAAACCAGCGGAGCTTGCCGTAAGGCAAGAGCTCCGAGCTGGTTTTATGTTCCAATTTAGTCAAGACAGAACTATACTACTTCTGGGCTTGTTATTGAAGTAGTATAATGTTGTTCCATTGTTCCAAGAAGAAAGGAGTTTTTAATGGTAAAAGCACGCAATGTCATGTTTGTTCAACAAATAGACTATTTTAAAACACCAAATATTCAAGCTATAATTAAAGAACTAACCGATGTTCTAAAACCAATTCGCTTCGCAGGAATTTTACATGATAAAGACATAGGAAGTGACGGAACTGCTGTAGCTCCTCATATCCATCTTATTCTTCAATTTGAAAGCGCCAGAAGTCTAAATAATCTAGCTAAACTAACTAGTCAACCAATACAATGTTTTGAACAGTGGCGTGGTTCTATAAATAATGCTTACTCTTATTTAGTTCATCACACTTCGTCAGACCAAGATAAGTATCAATATTCTCCCAAAGAAGTCATTGCTAACTTTGATTATCTTTTTCTATTAGAGACCATCGAAAAAAATGTGAGAAAAAGGAACGAAGTAAATGATAGTATGATAATAGATAATCTCTTAGATCTGCTTTACGCAGGAGAAATTACAAAATCTGAGATTGAAGAACGACTCACTGGTTCACAATATGCTAAAGCTAAGCATAAAATAGATACAGTTCACTTAAAAAGATTAGAAATTCAAGCTGAATCATGGAGACACGAGATGAAAAATAAAAATGCTATCGTGACTATTATTTGGCTTTTTGGAAAAGCTGGAACAGGAAAAACTCGGTTAGCTCGACAATATGCAGAACAATTTGACCCAAATTATTTTATAACAGGTTCTATACGAGACCCTTTCCAACAGTATAATCTAGAACATGTAGTTATATTAGATGAGTTGAGACCTCATCAATTCGATTATTCCGACTTACTCAAAATGTTTGACCCATACAATGACAGAGCAATGGCTAGCAGTCGTTATTTTGACAAACCTCTTTTAGCTAATGTATACATCATTACAAGCCCATACTCCCCATATAATTTTTTCTTAGAATTAACAAAGAAGAAACAAACAAGCCACATTGATTCTTGGGGACAATTAATGAGAAGACTAACACTAGTCATAGAAATCTCAAAAGAATATCTACAGTTCTATAAGTATTCTCCATTAGACCAGATGTTCTATGTTGACCATATGAAAAAACTATCAAATCCATTTAAAGATGAAAATGAAAAAACAAATCTAATTCATAACAACTCTTATGAGCTTTTTCTAGAATTAAATCAGGAGGAAAATAATGAAAAACACATATAATTATCTTTTAAATAGAGAACAAGCTAGTAACTTCCTAGGAATTGATGAAAAATCATTTGATAAGTATATCAGGTCAAGTAATAACTTAAAACGCTTTATGATAGGAAGCAGAGAACGATACACTAGAAAAGAATTAATGCGCTTCATCACAGAAAATTTAGTCTAATCTTAAAATTATGATTGATATATAAATAAAATCTGATTATAATAAATCTGTATTCTATTTTCTATCAATCTTTTTATTTTAGAAAGGATTGAAATTATGGCAAGTATTGTCAAAGTTGGAAAAAAATATAAAGTCCAAATTTCACTTTATAAACAAGGTCAGCACAAAAAAATGATAAAAACTTTTAAAAACAAATCCGATGCTGAGCTATGGGCTTTAGAACAAGAACTAGAAAAAGGAAAGGGGAAAAATTTAGCCGACCGTGATACCTATTTTCCTGATTTCTTTGAACACTGGATTTATCTAGTAAAACAAAAAGATGTTAGAGAAAGCACCTTTCAAAATTATCAAAAAGCTTTAAAAATCATCCAAGAGCTTTTTGATGGTATCAAATTAAAAGACCTAAACGACATTGTAGTTCAAATGAAAATTGATAGTTATGCTCAATCTCATTCACGAAAAACTACACACGAATTACTCTTAAAAATAAAAACATCATTGCGATATGCTTACTCTAAAGGATATATAGCAATAGATTTTTTACCTCTAGTAAAAGCTAGAGGCGAAGACAAACCAAAACGAAATAAGTCGCTTTCAATTACTGATTTTGGAAAACTACGAACTTACCTGTTACAACATACAGAAGATGAATTTAATATTCTCGTTCTGCTTGCTTTAGAAACTGGGATGAGAAGAGGTGAACTACTTGGGATTCGTCCAGAATATTTATTTCCATACGGAATTAAAGTGAGAGAATCAATTAGCCCAACTTCTAGCGATACCTCTTTAAAAACTCAAAATTCAAAACGAGATGTCACCATCAATAAAGAAGTCTATGATTTATTAACTGCTATTCCAGTTAAATCAAATGGCTATATTTTTTCAAGAGAGAACTTCCAACAGTCTGCAAAATTAACCAGACTATTGAAAAAAATTGGACTTCCAAGAACAACCTTTCACGGACTCCGTGATACTCATGCTTCTTTCTTATTTTCACAAGATATTGATATTGTATATGTCTCAAGAAGATTAGGACATGTAAATATACAAACCACTCAAAACTATTATCTTGAACTGATGCCAGAAAAAAGACACCAGCAAGACGCTGATGCCTTAAATTTATTAAGCTCTTTATCCAAAGGATAATTTGAACAGACTTGAACCAAAAAGTCCGTACAAAGATTGTCTCAATAGGCTTTTTATTAACGTTTTGAGAATTGTGATGCTTTACGAGCTTTCTTAAGACCTGGTTTCTTACGTTCAACTTTACGTGAGTCACGTGTAAGAAGTCCTGCGCGTTTCAATGAATCGCGGAAGTCTGGGTCTACTTGAAGAAGGGCACGAGCGATACCGTGACGGATAGCTCCTGATTGACCAGCGTATCCACCACCTACAACGTTAACGAAAACGTCGTATGAACCTGCAGTTGAAGTAACTGCGAATGGTTGGTTGATTACAAGACGAAGGTCAGCGTGTGGGATGTACTCTTCAACATCTTTTTTGTTAACAGTGATTTTACCAGTTCCTGGAACAAGGCGAACGCGTGCAACAGCGTTTTTACGACGTCCAGTACCTGCATATTGTGCTTGTGACATACTTTATTGTTCCTTTCCTTAGATAAGTCCTGAAATATCAAGAACTTCTGGTTGTTGTGCAACGTGAGTGTGCTCAGCTCCAACAAATACTTTCAACTTCATACCTTGAGCGCGTCCAAGTGTATTGTGTGGAAGCATACCTTTAACTGATTTCTCGATCAAACGCACTGCATTTTTAGAACGAAGTTCACCTGCAGAGATTTGTTTCAATCCACCTGGGTGGTTTGAGTGAGTGTAGTAGATTTTATCAGTTGCTTTTTTACCAGTCAATTTAACTTTTTCAGCATTGATAACAATTACAAAGTCACCTGTATCAGTGTGTGGTGTAAATGTTGGTTTGTTTTTTCCGCGAAGTACGCTAGCAACTACTGCAGAAAGACGTCCAAGTGGTACATCAGTTGCGTCAACTACGTACCATTTACGTTCAACTTGGCCTGGTTTAGCCATAAATGTTGTTTTGTTCATGATTTCTCCTATATATAGTTCGATTTTTGTTTACGGTGATGGGTGTTCCTTCCCATCGAAAAGTATTTGGAAGGTTCCGGGGCCTTTCAAATGGGGTAAACAATACCGCCTACTATAATACCAAATTTCACCCCTAAAAGTCAATAGATATGAAAAATATTTTTCTAAATTCCACTCTTTTTATCTCTAAAAAACCTCGCTTTCGCGAGGCTCTTCTATTTATAAGATAAGGCACGTTTAAATGTTTTCCAAGGTCCTAAATCATCCGTTTGAAGGACTAGGCTGGCATACATGCGTCCGATAAATCCTGTTGCTACCACTGCAAAAATCACTGTAATAGCAAGTGAAATCCATGCTTCTCCCCCCCCTGCATATCCATTAATGGTTCTAAATGGCATAAAGAAGGTCGAAATAAAGGGAATATAAGAACCAATCTTCAAGATGAGATTGTCACCAGCTGCACCTAGAGCTGTCACTCCAAAAAAACCACCCATAATCAAAATCATCAAAGGCGACAAGGCTTTTCCTGCGTCCTCAGGACGAGAAACCATAGAACCTAGAAAGGCTGCCAAGACGACGTACATGAAAAGACTAACCAAAATAAAGAGCAAGGTATTTAGAGAGAAAGCATCTCCCAAGTGATCTAAAACACCAGACTGAGCCAAGAATGGCAAATCTTTAAAGAACAGAATGGCAGCCAGACCACCTACAACATAAATCCCAATATGCGTTAAAATCACTAGAAATAGAGCCATCATCCGCGCATAGAAATAGTGACTTGCCCTTATGCTAGAAAAGACGACTTCCATAATTTTGGTGCCTTTTTCACTGGCAACTTCCTGAGCCGTCACACCCGCATAGGTAATCAGAATCATATAAAGAAAGAATCCTAAGGCGCCTGCTGCAATTGTTTGAACAAACTTTTTATTTTCCTTGGCTTCATCAATCTTTTCTGTGAATTGAACTGTCTGCGCTAAGCGTTTTTCCTGCTCTTGAGACAAGGAAGCAGTTGAACGATTAAGCTGATTTTGCAGTTCATTGAGTGTACCTGTAACCTCAAATTTAATTCCATTTTCAAGCGATGTTTCGCCATGATAAACGGCCTTTAGAACACTATCTTCTTGATCAATGGTCAAATAGCCTTTTAATTTTTCATCTTTAATCGCTTCTTTGGCACTTGCTTCGTCTTTATAGTCAAAGTTAATACCATTTACATTCTTCAGTCCTTTTGCTACAGACGGCACTGTTGTCACCACTGCCACTTTATCATTTTTAGCCATTGAAGAACCTTGGAGATAGGCAATTCCTACAGAGATTCCTAAAAAGAGGAACGGCGAAATCACCATAAAGAAGAAACTCCACGATTTGACATGTCGAAGATAGGTTTCCTTGATTACAACCCACATATTTCTCATACTTCCACCCCTGATTCTAGTTTAAAGATTTCATCGATTGTTGGCGCTTGCTGGTCAAAGGTTGCGATATATTGCCCCTGAGTCAAGATTAGGAAGAGTTCCATTCCAGCGCTCTCATCCTCCAAAATCAATTTCCAACTGCCTTGCTTGGTCAAACTCACCTGCTTGACATGAGGAAGATTTTCCAATTCTTCCTTGCTTCGTTCACTTGAAACAAAGAGACGCGTTTTCCCGTATTGATTTCGGACATCCTGAACTGGTCCATGCAAGACCACACGGCCATCTCGGATCATGAGAATATCGTCACAAAGCTCCTCGACGTTGGTCATGACATGATCAGAAAAGATAATGGTTGCCCCACGTTCTTTTTCTTGAAAAATGACTTGTTTGAGCAATTCTGTATTGACTGGGTCCAATCCACTGAAAGGCTCATCCAAGATAATCAAGTCTGGCTCATGAATCAGAGTAATAATGAGCTGAATCTTCTGCTGATTTCCTTTTGACAGACTCTTAATTTTATCTGTCAGCTTCCCTTTCACTTCCAACCTCTTCATCCATTGAGGGAGTTTTTCCTTGACCTCCTTGGCATCCATGCCTTTTAGAGTCGCCAAGTAACGAACTTGTTCAAGGACTGTCAATTTAGGCATGAGACTGCGTTCTTCAGGCAGATAGCCAATCCGAGCATAGGTCTCCTGACGAATATCCTGACCATCCAGACTGATTTCTCCTTGGTATTCTAAAAACTTCAAAATACTGTGGAAAATTGTTGTCTTCCCAGCACCGTTTTTCCCGACTAATCCCAAAATACGACCTGGTCGCGCTTGAAAGTCAATACCAAACAAAACTTGCTTGGATCCAAAACTTTTCTCTAGACTTCTTACTTCTAGCATCTTTAACCTCCGAAATATCTTGCACTCATTATACTCCTTTTTGATAGCCTTTACAATAGTTTCTGTCCATTTTTATAAGACTATTGCTGTGTAAAATATGACCTGGAGCACTTTTATACTCAATGAAAATCAAAGAGCAAACTAGGAAGCTAGCCGTAGGTTGCTCAAAACACTGTTTTGAGGTTGTAGATAAGACTGACGAAGTCAGTCACATATAT
>NZ_JVLI01000068.1:0-2599 GCF_001072315.1 Streptococcus pseudopneumoniae
GGCAAAGGTCTCTACTTCTATGAAGTGGACTTGGCAGGTACTCAAGGCAAATCAGATAAAGAGTTACTTGACCTCTTGAAACAAAACGGCACTCAAAGTTATAAAGCCACTATCAAGGTATACGGTGCCAAAGATGGCAAGGCAGACTTGAGCAATCTTGTAGCGACTAAGAATTTGACAGTAAACTTGAATGGACATCAGTCTCTTACTCAGATTCAATCAGGCTTCGTCCCATCTTCTAATGGTTCAGCTATGCCGGCTCCAATGATGAATAGTCATCAAGATGCGTCTAAGATGAACGCTCAAATGCCTAGTGCCAATCAAGATGAGATGAAATCTAAAATGCCAGCTACTAGTCAGGATAAGATGATGCCTAGCAAAGAGCAGGACAAAACCATGAATGCTAGCCAGCCTATGGCAACACCAAGCATGAAACAAGATCAAGCTCCAGCACCCTCAAGCAAAGCGTCTGATGAAGGCAAGATGGCATCTACTAACAAGGTGTCAACTCCAATGATGGCTGCTCAAATGAAAGACCAAAAAGACATGCTTCCATATACTGGTGAAGCCCAAACATCAATGGCTACTCTTGGATTCTTTGGACTCGCCTTAGCAGGACTGTTAGGTGGTCTCGGTTTGAAAGCTAAAAAAGAGGAAAATGACTAGTCTAGCTACAGACTTTCTATCTAGGATTTGAAAAATCCAGATATCGATTAGAATGTTCGTAAAGAGATTAAAATAGTGTTATACTATTGTGGTATAGCACTGTTTTTTTCAAAGGAGAGACAGATGGGAAAGACAATTTTACTCGTTGACGACGAGGTAGAAATCACAGATATTCATCAACGTTATCTGGTTCAGGCAGGATATCAGGTTTTGGTGGCCCATGATGGAGTAGAGGCCTTAGAAATCTTCAAGCGAAAACCAATTGATTTGATTATTACAGATATCATGATGCCTCGGATGGATGGTTATGACTTGATTAGTGAGGTCCAGTATCAATCTCCAGATCAGCCTTTTCTCTTTATCACGGCTAAGACCAGTGAGCAGGATAAGATTTATGGCCTGAGCTTAGGGGCAGATGATTTTATTGCCAAGCCCTTTAGTCCACGTGAGCTGGTTTTGCGTGTCCACAATATCTTACGTCGCCTTCACCGTGGAGGTGAGACAGAGGTCGTCAGTCTCGGGGACTTACGGATGAATCACGGTAGCCATGAGGTCCAAGTTGGAGATGTGGCGCTTGATTTGACCGTCAAATCCTTCGAACTTCTATGGCTTTTAGTTAGTAATCCAGAACGGGTTTTCTCTAAGACAGACCTCTATGAAAAGGTCTGGCAAGAAGACTATGTGGATGATACCAATACCTTGAATGTTCATATTCATGCTCTTCGACAGGAGTTGGCTAAACATGCTAGCGCAGAAACGCCTACTATAAAAACTGTCTGGGGTTTGGGCTACAAAATTGAGAAAGCACGAGGTAGTTAATGAAATTAAAAAGTTATATTTTAGTGGGGTATATCATTTCAACACTCCTAACGATTATCGTGGTTTTTTGGGCTGTTCAAAAAATGCTGATTGAGAAAAGCGAGATTTACTTTCTGCTTGGAATGACCATCGTTGCCAGCCTTGTCGGTGCTGGGATTAGTCTCTTTCTTTTATCACCGGTATTTACGTCATTGGGCAAACTCAAGGAACATGCCAAGCGGGTAGCGGACAAGGATTTTCCTTCAAATCTGGAGGTTCAAGGCCCTGTAGAATTTCAACAATTAGGCCAAGCTTTCAATGAAATGTCCCATGATTTGCAGGCCACCTTTGATTCCTTGGAAGAAAGCGAACGAGAAAAGGGCTTGATGATTGCTCAACTTTCGCATGATATCAAGACCCCCATCACTTCAATCCAAGCGACGGTAGAAGGGATTTTGGACGGGGTTATCAAGGAAGGAGAACAGGACCATTATCTAGCAACCATTGGGCGTCAGACGGAAAGACTCAATAAACTGGTTGAAGAGTTGAATTTTTTGACCCTAAACACAGCTAGAAATCAGGTGGAAACGACCAGCAAAGACAGTATTTTTCTGGACCAGCTCTTGATTGAGTGCATGAGTGAATTTCAGTTCTTGATTGAGCAGGAAGAGCGAGATGTCCATTTGCAGGTAATCCCAGAGTCTGCCCGGATTGAAGGAGATTATGCCAAGCTTTCTCGTATCTTGGTGAATCTGGTCAATAACGCTTTTAAATACTCTGCTCCAGGAACCAAGCTGGAAGTGGTGGCTAAGCTGGAAAATAGCCGTCTTTCAATCAGTGTGACCGATGAAGGGCAGGGCATTGCCCCAGAGGATTTGGAGAATATTTTCAAACGCCTTTATCGTGTAGAAACTTCGCGTAACATGAAAACAGGTGGTCATGGCTTAGGACTTGCGATTGCGCGTGAATTGGCCCATCAATTGGGTGGGGAAATCACAGTCAGCAGCCAGTACGGCTTAGGAAGCACCTTTACCCTCCTTCTCAATCTCTCTGGTAGTGAAAATAAAGCTTAGTAAGTGTCTAGTGTTTTGAGGTAAATAGAAAATATTGAGTTAACGGAAAATTCCGTTAGCTC
>NZ_JVLI01000069.1:0-1596 GCF_001072315.1 Streptococcus pseudopneumoniae
AGAAACGAAAAATGGAATCTATCTTGAAATGGAATTTGGGATTAGAAATAAGGGAACTATTCTGATTCCAGCTCATCAGATTGAAAAAGCAGAAGATGGCTCTTATGAAATTTTTATCAGAAAAAATGACTTCTACTATTTTGTTAATCCTGAACACGCTGATAAGAATCGTTATATGAAGGGAGAAACAGTCGCTTCCCAGTTGTCGTATGATAATGGAGAAATGATTATCCGAAAAAATCCTAAAATCTCAACTTTGGATCAGCTTGTTCGTGAATATAACTATCTATCCGCTCATGGAGTGACAGAAGGACAGCAATTTGATGAATTGTTAAATCGTTTTGAAGAAGAACTAGAAGAAGTAGATAACTTACTTGATAAATTAGATCAACGCTTGGGTGAGCTTAATAAAATTCAGTCTGCATTTCTTGCATTGGAATCAAGTGATCATCAGGAATCGAAGTTAGCTATTTCCATTCTGAAAGATCTGAGAGTAGATCCTAGCACTCGAAAATCTGAAATCGATAAACTTGTTAAGGAGGTGACTTTTGAGCGCCAAGCTTTATATCAACGAGTAGAAACAATTACAAAAGATTATAAGTTACATCAAGACATTGAGAAAAATGTGGAACAGCGAAAGGAAAGAGAATCTTTTTTGTAAAATAATTATAAATATAAACATACACATATTGACAAATATAATTATATTGGTATAATAGAAGTATAGAAAAGGGGGTAAATAAAATTTTACATCTAGTTCAAACTATCAAGGTTGATTATTTCAATGTTCAATCAAAAGAAGGCAATCATCTCTTTATTGATGGCTATGTAGGTTGTTATTCAGACTATGAAGGCTGTACTTCTATGGAACGTATCAAAGGCATGATAGAAGTCAGTGTGGAAGGAGACAAAATTACTCATATTTTATCAGAGGATTTAGAGCACATTAGCAGCGAATATGACGGTGTTGAGTGGGAAGATATAATCGTAGAATTGGAAGATACGCTTAGAATATGTTTTAGAATTGTTTCAGAGCAATTAACTTTATAATTTTGTTTATAAATCTAATTATAGAGGTAATAGAATAGAAAATACAAAAACGGAAAGACTAGACTTAACTTTGAAAGTGCTAAAATTTTAGGAGGGAAATAAATGAAAATTATCACATTTGCTGCTATTAAAGGCGGTGTTGGAAAAACAACTTTGACATTTAATTATGGAGAATGGTTGGCTAGAAAAGGGCATAAGGTTCTCTTTATAGATTTAGACCATCAGTGTAATTTGACTCAATGCTACAATATTTACGAAAGTCAGAATACAATTGCTAATGCTTTCAAAGGGGGCGACGTGGATATTAAGCAAGTCAAGGAAAATATTAGTCTAATTCCAGGTTCAGTTCAGCTGGACTCGGTGGAACGAGATCTGGAGAATAGCGATAAGAAAAATATGCTCCTTTATCTTTGGTTAGAAGATAACTACGAAAAGAAGAAGTTGGGTCAGTTTGACTATATCTTGATTGATTGTAGACCAGACTTTGCGACAGCTACTAAAAATGCTGTTGCAGTCAGTCACGCTATTATTAGTCCATTGACTCCT
>NZ_JVLI01000070.1:0-1194 GCF_001072315.1 Streptococcus pseudopneumoniae
AGAAACGAAAAATGGAATCTATCTTGAAATGGAATTTGGGATTAGAAATAAGGGAACTATTCTTATTCCAGCTCATCAGATTGAAAAAGCAGAAGATGGCTCTTATGAAATTTTTATCAGAAAGAATGACTTCTACTATTTTGTTAATCCTGAACACGCTGATAAGAATCGGTACATGAAGGGAGAAACAGTCGCTTCCCAGTTGTCGTATGATAATGGAGAAATGATTGTCCGAAAAAATCCTAAAATCTCCAGTTTGGATCAGCTTGTTCGTGAATATAATTATCTATCTGCTCATGGAGTGACAGAAGGACAGCAATTTGATGAATTGTTAAATCGTTTTGAAGAGGAACTGGAAGAAGTAGATAGCTTACTTGCTAAACTAGATCAACGCTTGGGTGAGCTTAATAAAATTCAGTCTGCATTTCTTGCATTGAAATCAAGCGATCCTCAGGAAGTGAAACTAGCTATTGCTATTATGAAAGACTTGAGAGTAGATCCTAGTACTCGAAAAACTGAGATTGATAAACTTATTAAAGAAGCGACCTTTGAGCGTCAGGCTTTGTATCAGAGAGTAGAAGCAATTACAAAAGATTATAAGTTACATCAAGATATTGAGAAAAATGTGGAGCAGCGTAAGGAAAGAGAAACATCATTGTAAAAAACATTTATAAATATAATTATAAACATATTGACAAATATAATTATAATGGTATAATAGAAATATAGAAAAAGGGATGGAGAAATAGAATGAAGATTATCACATTTGCCGCTATCAAAGGCGGTGTTGGAAAAACAACTTTGACATTTAATTATGGAGAATGGTTGGCTAGGAAAGGGCATAACGTTCTCTTTATAGATTTAGACCATCAATGTAATTTGACTCAGTGCTACAATATTTACGAAAGTCAGAATACGATTGCGAATGCCTTCAAAGGAGGCGACGTGGATATTAAGCAAGTTAAGGAAAATATCAGTCTAATCCCAGGTTCGGTTCAACTTGACTCGGTGGAACGAGATCTAGAGAACAGCGATAAGAAAAATATGCTACTTTATCTTTGGCTAGAGGACAACTACGAAAAAAAGAAGTTGGATCAGTTTGACTATATCTTGATTGATTGTAGGCCAGATTTTGCGACAGCTACTAAAAATGCTGTTGCAGTCAGTCACGCTATTATTAGTCCATTGACTCCT
>NZ_JVLI01000071.1:0-864 GCF_001072315.1 Streptococcus pseudopneumoniae
CCGCACTTATGAACAAATTGCGGCTGATTTTGGCATTCACGAAAGCAACTTAATCCGTCGGAGTCAATGGGTTGAAGCAACTCTTATTCAAAGTGGTTTTACGATTTCAAAAACTCATCTTAGTGCTGAGGATACGGTGATTGTGGATGCAACAGAGGTAAAAATCAATCGTCCTAAAAAAATCAACTAGCCAATTATTCTGGTAAAAAGAAATATCATGCTATGAAGGCTCAAGCGATTGTCACAAGCCAAGGGAGAATTGTTTCTTTGGATATCGCTGTGAACTATTGCCACGATATGAATTGTTCAACATGAGTCGCAGAAATATCGGACAAGCTGGTAAAATCTTGGCAGACAGTGGTTATCAAGGACTCATGAAGATGTATTCACAAGCGCAAACTCCGAGGAAATCAAGCAAACTTAAGCCACTAACTCTTGAAGATCAATCCTATAATCATGTACTCTCTAAAGAGAGAATCAAGGTTGAGAATATTTTTGCCAAAGTAAAGACGTTTAAAATATTTTCAACAACCTATCGAAATCGACGCAAACGGTTTGGATTACAAATGAATTTGATTGCGGGCATTATCAACCGTGAACTAGGATTTTAGTTTCACAGGAAGTCTATTATAAAAAGTAGAAGAAATAATTTTTTCGAATTTTTTTACCATAAAAAACCTCGTCATATAAAAAATTTCAATTTATTTTGTATAAAGTTAATGTTATTTTATAAAAATTTTGAAGCATAGCAAGAGTATTACTTAATTTTTGTGTTATATAAACTAATTATTATTCTAACGATATAGTAGATTGAAATAAGATGTGAACAAATCGATTAGGAAAGTCAAATTAATGTATAGAAAT
>NZ_JVLI01000072.1:0-91711 GCF_001072315.1 Streptococcus pseudopneumoniae
TTACTGACTTCGTCAGTTCTATCCACAACCTCAAAACAGTGTTTTGAGCTGACTTCGTCAGTTTTATCTGCAACCTCAAAGCTGTACTTTGAGTAACCTGCGGTTAGCTTCCTAGTTTGCTCTTTGATTTTCGTTGAGTATAAAAATGATGTATAGGACTGGTCAAAAAGATCACTTCGAAAATAGCAAAAAACGAGTATCTCTACAGATGGAGATACTCGTTCTATTATGTGTGAAGCTATGAGTCTGTCTTGCTCCATAGGATGAGCGTAGAAGTTTATACCAAAAAAACTCCAAAAGCGACACAATAAAGGAGATTAAGACAATTTTAAATTTTTTTTGAGATGTAGGTAATGAGTTAAAATCAATGGCGGTTAAACAGGGTGAAAAGGATCAAGCAAAAAGTCTTTAAAATCAAAAAAACGCATAATATCAGGTGTTTTACAACGTTTTTTATTTTATTCTTTGGTATTCTTTTGCAAAAAAAGAATACAACATTTTGTTGTATCCTAAATATTAAATCAAGTCCTGAATTTTCTTAAGTTTTTATCATATTTTCTGTTATAATTAAGGTGCCTTAAGAAAAATAATGAAAAAACTAAATGTTTTTCATATAGTTTTCATTTTTGTGTTATAATTAAGGTGCCTTAAGAAAAATATTAAGGTGCCTTAAGAAAAATAATGAAAAAACTAAATGTTTTTCATATAGTTTTCATTGTTTTAATAGTTTAAAGTCAATCTTATTTTTCTCTAATAGAAAATAATGAAAAAGTAGGTTTAGAAAGAGGTAAGTATCTATGTCTTCTCATAAAAAAGTGTCACTCTCTGAGATTAATCAATCTATCGATACTCCAAATAACAATCATTTCTGGCAAAATTTAAATGCCTTTTTAGGTCCGGGTGCTCTTGTCGCAGTTGGTTATATGGATCCAGGAAACTGGATTACCAGTGTAGTCGGTGGTGCTTCCTATAAGTATAGTCTCTTGTTTGTTATCTTGATTTCATCTCTCATTGCCATGCAACTTCAGCAGATGGCAGGAAAGCTTGGTATTGTAACCCAGATGGACCTGGCTCAAGCAACGGCTCATCATTCACCTAAATGGCTTCGTTATAGTCTATGGGTGATTTTAGAATTAGCCTTGATGGCGACAGATCTGGCAGAAGTTCTAGGTTCAGCGATTGCTCTCAATCTTCTCTTTAAGATTCCGATTATGATAGCAATTCTCTTGACCGTGTTGGATGTTTTTCTCTTATTGCTTCTGATGAAATTTGGCTTTAAGAAGATTGAAGCTATTGTGACAACACTGATTTTAACCATTCTAGCAATTTTTACCTATCTGGTAGCTTTGTCACATCCAAGCTTCCAAGGAATCGTTGAGGGTTATCTACCGAATGCAACCTTATTTGAAAGTCCCTTGCCAGGGCATGAAAGTCAATTAACCTTGGCACTAGGGATCGTGGGAGCAACGGTTATGCCCCATAACCTCTATTTGCATTCTTCCTTGTCACAAACTCGGAAAATCAATCACAAGGACAAGAATGATGTTCGAAAAGCCGTGCGCTTTATGACCTGGGATTCAAATCTCCAATTATCCTTGGCCTTTGTGGTTAACTCCCTTCTATTAATTCTCGGGGCGGCTCTCTTTTTCGGCCATGCATCTGAGATTTCTGCCTTCTCTCAAATGTATAATGCCTTGCAGGATTCTACTATTGCAGGAGCTATAGCTAGCTCGACCTTATCAACCTTGTTTGCCTTGGCTTTATTAGCCAGTGGTCAAAATTCGACAATTACGGGTACCTTGACTGGACAAATCGTTATGGAAGGTTTCTTGCATATGAGATTACCTCAATGGTTCATTCGTTTGGCAACTCGTCTCTTTGCCTTGTTGCCTGTCATGATTGTAGCGGTTCTGTTTGGTCATCAGGAAAAAACATTAGATCAGTTATTGGTTTATTCACAAGTCTTTCTTTCGATTGCTCTTCCATTTTCAATCTTCCCACTGATTTATCTAACTTCTAAGAAATCACTGATGGGAGAATTTACCAATGCCAAATGGAATACCATCCTTGGCTATATCGTTTCCATTATCTTAACAATTCTCAATGTGAAATTGTTATTTGATATTTTCTAAGAAATTCACCCGAGTTATAAAACAATCATATAAGAAAAAAGATACCCAAGATTTCTTGGGTATCTTTTTTAAAATAAACGGAAGACATGGGATTCGAACCCACGCACGCTGTTACACGCCTACCGCGTTTCCAACACGGCCTCTTAAGCCTCTTGAGTAATCTTCCAATACTTACTCAAATAGTCTACCATAAAGATACTTATCTTGCAATAAAAATTCTGAAAATAAGAAAAATGATAGAATTTGAAAGAAAATGATAAAAAATGCTTGACTTTAAAAGAAAGTGTGATAGAATGAATAGTGTAAACGATAACAGGAGGTGATTCGGTGTTAAAAACAGAGCGGAAGCAACTGATTTTAGAGGAGTTAAATCAACATCATGTAGTTTCTCTAGAAAAATTAGTTAGTTTGCTAGAGACCTCAGAATCAACGGTTCGAAGAGACTTGGATGAATTGGAAGCAGAAAATAAGCTTCGTCGCGTGCATGGTGGAGCAGAATTGCCTCACTCCTTGCAGGAAGAAGAAACCATTCAAGAAAAATCTGTCAAAAACCTTCAAGAAAAGAAGTTGCTGGCTCAGAAAGCAGCCTCTCTCATCAAGGAACAAGATGTCATCTTTATCGATGCTGGAACAACAACTGCCTTTTTGATTCATGAATTGGTTAATAAAAATGTCACAGTTGTGACCAACTCTATTCATCATGCCGCTCAGTTGGTTGAAAAGCAGATTCCAACTGTCATGGTTGGAGGAAGTGTCAAGATGGCGACAGATGCTAGCATCGGGGGCGTTGCTCTTAACCAGATTAACCAATTGCACTTTGACCGTGCCTTTATCGGGATGAATGGTGTGGATGATGGCTATTATACGACTCCTGATATGGAGGAGGGGGCTGTGAAGCGTGCTATTTTAGAGAATGCCAAACAGACCTATGTCTTGGTCGATTCGTCAAAAATTGGACAAACTTGCTTTGCCAAGGTAGCACCACTCAAACGCGCCATCGTTATCACAAGTCAAGGGCATGAGCTCTTGCAGGCTATTAAGGAGAAAACGGAGGTAATAGAAGTATGATTTATACAGTCACACTCAATCCATCCATTGACTATATCGTTCGTTTGGACCAAGTCCAAGTTGGTAGTGTCAATCGTATGGACAGTGATGATAAGTTTGCTGGTGGGAAAGGAATCAATGTCAGTCGTGTCTTGAAACGCTTGGATATTCCAAATACAGCGACTGGATTTATCGGTGGCTTTACTGGTGAATTTATCACATATACTCTGGCAGAGGAAGAAATCGAGACGCGTTTTGTCAAAGTAGCAGAAGATACTCGTATCAATGTCAAGATTAAAGCAGACCAAGAAACAGAAATCAACGGAACGGGCCCAACTGTTGAACCGGCTCAGCTAGAAGAGTTGAAAGCTATTTTATCGAGTCTGACAGCAGAAGATACGGTTGTATTTGCGGGTTCAAGTGCTAAAAATCTAGGCAATGTCATCTATAAGGATTTGATTGCCTTGACGCGTCAAACGGGTGCGCAAGTAGTCTGTGACTTTGAAGGACAGACCTTGATTGATAGTTTGGACTATCAGCCACTCTTGGTTAAACCAAACAATCACGAACTTGGAGCTATTTTTGGAGTTGAACTCGAAAGTTTAGATGAAATTGAGAAATACGCTCGTGAGTTACTGGCTAAAGGTGCTCAAAACGTGATTATCTCTATGGCTGGTGATGGTGCCCTTCTTGTCACATCTGAGGGAGCTTACTTCGCTAAACCAATCAAAGGGATAGTCAAAAATTCAGTTGGTGCTGGTGACTCTATGGTTGCTGGATTTACAGGTGAATTTGTCAAATCTAAAGATGCAGTAGAAGCCTTCAAATGGGGAGTTGCTTGCGGAACGGCAACGACCTTTTCAGATGACTTGGCAACGGCAGAATTTATTAAAGAAACATATGAAAAAGTTGAGGTAGAAAAACGATGAAAATTCAAGACCTATTGAGAAAAGATGTCATGTTGCTCGATTTGCAAGCAACTGAAAAAACTGCTGTCATCGAAGAGATGATTAAAAGCTTGGTAGACCACGGTTATGTGACAGATTTTGAAAGCTTTAAAGAAGGAATTTTGGCGCGTGAAGCCTTGACTTCTACTGGTTTAGGAGACGGTATAGCAATGCCTCACAGCAAAAACGCTGCTGTCAAAGAAGCGACTGTTCTCTTTGCTAAGTCAAATAAGGGTGTTGACTATGAGAGCTTGGATGGAAAAGCAACTGACCTCTTCTTTATGATTGCAGCTCCAGAAGGTGCCAATGATACTCACTTGGCTGCCTTGGCAGAATTGTCTCAATACTTGATGAAAGACGGCTTTGCTGATAAACTTCGTCAAGTAACATCAGCTGACCAAGTCATTGAACTCTTTGACCAAGCTTCAGAAAAAACTGAAGAGCCTGTTCAAGCACCTGCCAATGACTCTGGTGACTTTATCGTGGCTGTTACAGCTTGTACGACAGGTATTGCCCACACTTACATGGCCCAAGAAGCCCTTCAAAAAGTGGCTGCTGAAATGGGTGTTGGTATCAAGGTCGAAACCAACGGTGCTAGCGGTGTTGGTAACCAACTAACTGCGGAAGACATTCGTAAGGCTAAAGCTGTTATCATCGCGGCAGACAAGGCAGTTGAAATGGATCGTTTCGATGGCAAACCATTGATCAATCGTCCAGTTGCTGACGGTATCCGTAAGACAGAAGAATTGATTAACTTGGCTCTTTCTGGAGATGCTGAAGTCTACCGTGCTGCTAATGGAGCAAAAGATGCAACAGCCTCTAACGAAAAACAAAGCCTTGGTGGTGCCTTCTACAAACACTTGATGAGTGGTGTATCTCAAATGTTACCATTCGTTATCGGTGGTGGTATCATGATTGCCCTTGCCTTCTTGATTGACGGTGCTTTGGGTGTTCCGAATGAAAATCTTGGTAATCTTGGTTCCTACCATGAGCTAGCTTCTATGTTCATGAAAATTGGTGGAGCTGCCTTTGGCTTGATGCTTCCAGTCTTTGCAGGTTATGTTGCCTATTCTATCGCTGAAAAACCAGGTTTGGTAGCTGGTTTCGTGGCTGGTGCTATTGCCAAAGAAGGTTTTGCCTTTGGGAAAATTCCTTATGCTGCAGGTGGTGAAGCAACGTCAACTCTTGCAGGTGTCTCATCTGGTTTCCTAGGTGCCCTTGTTGGTGGATTTATCGCAGGTGCTTTAGTTCTTGCTATCAAGAAATATGTTAAAGTTCCTCGTTCACTTGAAGGTGCTAAATCAATCCTTCTCTTGCCACTTCTTGGAACAATCTTGACAGGATTTGTCATGCTAGCTGTTAATATCCCAATGGCAGCAATCAACACTGCTATGAATGACTTCCTTGGTGGTCTTGGAGGCGGTTCAGCTGTCCTTCTCGGTATCGTCCTTGGTGGAATGATGGCTGTTGACATGGGTGGACCAGTTAACAAAGCGGCTTATGTATTTGGTACAGGTACGCTTGCAGCAACTGTTTCTTCAGGTGGTTCTGTGGCTATGGCAGCAGTTATGGCTGGAGGAATGGTGCCACCACTTGCAATCTTTGTCGCAACTCTTCTTTTCAAAGATAAATTTACTAAAGAAGAACGCAACTCTGGTTTGACAAATATTATCATGGGCTTGTCATTTATTACTGAGGGAGCGATTCCATTTGGTGCAGCAGACCCAGCTCGTGCGATTCCAAGCTTCATCCTTGGTTCTGCAGTAGCAGGCGGACTCGTTGGTCTTACTGGTATCAAACTCATGGCGCCACATGGAGGAATCTTCGTGATCGCCCTTACTTCAAATGCTCTCCTTTACCTCGTTTCTGTCTTGGTAGGAGCAATTGTAAGTGGTGTTGTCTATGGTTACCTACGCAAACCACAAGCATAAAAAATAGAAAAATGAAAAGATTGGACCGTTTGGTGCAGTCTTTTTTAAAGAATTTGACAAACAAGTTTTTGAATGATATTCTAAAATAAAACTCATAGAAATGAAAAAACATAATGAGAGTGTTTTAAATGAATATAATTGAATTTATTCTGGATTTGGATTGGAAGAAGATAGTAGAATCAATTTTATCAGCTCTATTAGCTTCTGGAATAATCGGTGGTTTTGGTTACTTAGTGACGAAAAAAATTACAAGAGATTTTCGTATTGCAGAAGAAATGAAATCGTATGGATTTAAAGGTGTAGTGGCAAAGAAAAAGCATTCGACTAGAGAGATTAAAAAGTTATGTAAAAATACTAAAAGATTGGATTTACTTTTTATATCAGGTATTGATTTTTTTTCGGAAAATAGAACTGTATTAGAGAATGCTATGAATAATGGAATGAAAATTCGTTTTTTGTGTTCTCAGATCTATACCAATTTTTTATCAGATTTAGAGGAACTTGAGGATAAAGAAGGGTTGCGAAAGTCTGACACAAATATTAGTATCGAAATTGAAGATGTGACTAAAAAATATAGTAAATATATAGAGAGTGGACAAATGGAAATTCGCTATTATTCAACACAATATCGTTTGCCATTTATATTGGCTTATAAAAGAAAGAAAAATATGAAGACGACAAAGGCTTTTTTAAGAGTTACTCTGCCTCCATATAATTGGGAGACCAATTTCGTGTTGATAGGTGAACGTAAAACTACTAAAAAGGATGATTTTTTTAAAACTAATAATGATGAAATAGATTTCATATCTATGATGGAAAAACATTTCGATTGTGTTTGGGAAGCTGCGGATAGGGAAATAGATAGAGAACAAGAAATAAAAAATACAAATTTTGAAGTAAAATCTTAAAAACCTAAACTTAGAGACTTTGCTTATTTAAATATAATAATTACTTTAAATATAATCATGATAACGAAAGATTGGACAAAGAACTGGACACTTATCCAATCTTTTTCCCTTTCCGAAATGCCTGTGAAATATGGTATAATAGAAGAATGGCAAACAAGAATACAAGTAAAACAAGACGGAGACCGTCTAAAGCAGAACTCGAAAGAAAAGAAGCGATTCAACGAATGTTGATTTCGTTGGGAATCGCACTTTTATTGATTTTCGCAGCCTTCAAATTAGGGGCTGCAGGTATCACTCTTTACAATTTAATTCGCTTGCTGGTGGGTAGCCTAGCTTATCTGGCAATATTTGGTATCCTGCTCTACCTCTTCTTTTTCAAGTGGATACGAAAACAGGAAGGACTCTTATCAGGATTTTTTACCATATTTGCTGGCTTACTCTTGATTTTTGAGGCCTACTTAGTTTGGAAATATGGTTTAGACAAGTCCGTTCTAAAGGGAACCATGGCTCAGGTTGTGACGGATTTAACTGGTATTCGAACGACCAGTTTTGCTGGAGGTGGCTTAATTGGGGTCGCTCTTTATATGCCAACCGCCTTTCTTTTTTCAAATATCGGCACTTACTTTATTGGTTCTATCTTGATTTTAGCAGGCGCTCTCCTAATCAGTCCTTGGTCTGTTTACGATATTGTGGAATTTTTCAGTAGAGGCTTTGCCAAATGGTGGGAAGGGCATGAGCGTCGAAAAGAGGAACGCTTTGTCAAACAGGAGGAAAAAGCTCGTCAAAAGGCTGAGGAAGAGGCTAGATTAGAACAAGAAGAAGCTGAAAAAGCCTTACTCGATTTTCCTCCTGTTGATATGGAAACGGGTGAAATTCTGACTGATGATGTTGTGCTTGACGTTCCACCTTTTCCGGAAGAAGAGTGGGTGGAACCAGAGATCATCCTGCCTCAAGCTGAACGTGAATTCCCCAATCAAGAAGAAATCTCTGATGACGAAGATGTTCAGGTCGATTTTTCAGCCAAGGAGGCTCTTGAATACAAACTTCCAAGCTTACAACTCTTTGCCCCAGATAAACCAAAAGACCAGTCGAAAGAGAAGAAGATTGTTCGAGAAAACATCAAAATCTTAGAAGAAACCTTTGCTAGCTTTGGTATCAAGGTGACGGTGGAACGGGCCGAAATTGGACCATCCGTGACTAAGTATGAAGTCAAGCCAGCAGTAGGTGTACGGGTCAATCGCATTTCCAATCTAGCAGATGACCTCGCTCTAGCCTTGGCAGCCAAGGATGTCCGAATCGAAGCACCAATCCCTGGGAAATCCCTGGTCGGAATTGAGGTGCCTAACTCCGAGATTGCCACTGTGTCTTTCCGTGAACTTTGGGAACAATCTCAAACGAAAGCAGAAAATCTCTTGGAAATTCCTTTAGGGAAGGCTGTTAATGGCACTGCAAGAGCTTTTGACCTTTCTAAAATGCCCCACTTGCTAGTCGCAGGTTCAACGGGTTCAGGTAAGTCAGTAGCAGTTAACGGCATTATCGCCAGCATTCTCATGAAAGCGAGACCTGACCAAGTTAAGTTTATGATGGTCGATCCCAAGATGGTTGAGTTGTCTGTTTACAATGACATTCCCCACCTCTTGATTCCAGTAGTGACCAATCCACGCAAAGCCAGCAAGGCCCTGCAAAAGGTTGTGGATGAGATGGAAAATCGTTATGAACTCTTTGCAAAGGTGGGAGTCCGTAATATTGCAGGCTTTAATGCCAAGGTAGAAGAGTTCAATGCCCAGTCTGAGTACAAGCAGATTCCGCTGCCACTCATTGTCGTGATTGTAGATGAGTTGGCTGACCTTATGATGGTGGCCAGCAAGGAAGTAGAAGATGCTATTATCCGTCTAGGACAGAAGGCGCGGGCTGCAGGTATCCACATGATTCTTGCAACTCAGCGTCCATCCGTTGATGTCATATCTGGGTTGATTAAGGCCAATGTCCCATCTCGAGTGGCTTTTGCGGTATCATCAGGTACAGATTCCCGTACTATTTTAGATGAAAATGGAGCTGAGAAACTACTTGGACGTGGAGATATGCTCTTTAAACCAATCGATGAAAATCATCCTGTTCGTCTCCAAGGCTCCTTTATCTCGGATGATGATGTCGAACGCATCGTAAACTTCATCAAGGCTCAGGCTGATGCGGACTACGATGAAAGTTTTGATCCAGGTGAAGTTTCTGAAAATGATGGAGAATTTTCAGATGGAGATGCTGGTGGTGATCCGCTTTTTGAAGAAGCCAAAGCTCTAGTCATTGAAACCCAGAAAGCCAGCGCATCTATGATTCAGCGTCGTTTGTCAGTTGGATTTAACCGTGCGACCCGTCTCATGGAAGAGCTTGAGATGGCAGGTGTCATTGGTCCAGCTGAAGGTACCAAACCAAGAAAAGTATTGCAACAATAAATTTCTCTCTTATACGGAAATGTGAACCTGACGTGATTTGAAGAGATTTTTGAAGCGGATTATCTATGATGTATAATTAATTGAATCTAAAATAGTATGAAACGACTTTTAAAGCATGAAATTGATTTGGATTCCCTAATAAATTTGTTCACATTTTATTCAAACACTATATCAAGCTGAAACAGGTTTAGAATTTCTTTTAGATATATGAAGACTCCCCTTATAGTTTCTAGTGAATATTTGTTTTTCACTAGAAACTATAAGGGGAGCTTTTGTACTCATGTATGAGATAGATTTCTCTTTTTTGTTTTATTAAACTGCATAGCTCACTTTTCATTAGGAATAAGCTATTGTATTCGCTAGATGTTAGCTGACATCAATTCACTACTGTTTAAAATTTTGAGAGTTTTGCAGTTTTTGAGTTCAGTTTCTGTTTATTCACCAAAGAAAAATGGTGGGGCGAACCGTTTCAGCTCTTCAAAGCAATGTTGGGCTGCCTCTGCATCTTCACAGATGACAAGGCAGACATCATCACCACAGAGGGTAGCGATAGCGTCAGGGAAACTCAAAGCATCAATGATAGAACCAAATGATTGAGCCAGTCCAGGAAGGGTTTTTAGTAGAACTTGATGTTGAACTGGGCGCATCAAGACAAGGGCATCTTCCATGTAGAGTTCAAGACGTTTTTCCCATTTTGAGATAGAGCCTGTATTGAGCACATAGTAAGAGTTGTCTTCTTCTCGTACTTTTGAGAGGTTCATACTTTTAATATCCCTCGAAAGTGTAGCTTGTGTAACTTGAATGTCATTATCAGCAAGAAGGGCTTGCAACTCAGCCTGTGTATGAATCTTGTTTTTTGCAACAAGAGCGCGTATGAGTTGGTGTCGGTGTTCAGATTTATTCATAATAATTTAACTCCTTTTTTAGTGAGGTATGGTAAGAGTAGACTGTTCAAGATCGACAGTCAAGTGGTAGTCGGTATTGTCACGGATTGTGATTTCAAAGTCAGTCGTATAGAGGACTAAACGAAGAGTATCTCCTTCTTTTAACTTGTAAATAGTAGGTTGTAGTTCAAATTGCACATCCATCCATTCATCTGCAGTAATATCCTCTACTAACAGTAAATCATTTCTATTTTGTAAATTGATGTAGCCTTTTGTCACGACTCGCTGTGCATCTGGCCTAAATGGTAATTCACAGAGATTTTCCAACATGTGGTAGCGTCCATTATCAATGGTTCTAGCACCTAAAACAGCAGGATAAGGTTTTAGGTATTTCTTTTGACCAAGTTCCAGTAGTTGAGCAGATAAAAGCCCCTTGTTTGTGCTGGATTTGATACGAAGATTAAGTTGAGCTCGACCGTTCAAGTGAAGATCCTTAGTCACAGGAAGGTCAATAGTAATCTGATTGGCTTTTCCTTGATAGAGTTCTGTATTGAAGGTTTGGTAGGTTTTACCATAGCGCTCAAAATCCTTATCTGGATACTGGTTTTGAATGACTTTCTCTTCTTGACCAAGTGAGAAGGTTTCAAAGTTTTCTTGCCCACCGAAGTTATCAAGTGATAACCAAGTCTGAGGGGCTGTATTGTCCTGCCAGATAACAGTAGGAAGTTGGAAATCTGTATCTTGTCCTAGTAATTTCTTTGTCAACAAAGCATTCATGGACTCACGGAAGTCAATGGATTGCCAGTTGTTCATGTAAACATGGGCACCATTATGGAAAAAGAGATGCTTGTGTATATGAGCAGGGAGAGCATGGAACATCTGGTAAACATGAAGTGGTTTAACATTCCAATCCTGAGACCCGTGGGTAAAGACAACCTCTGCTTTTACCTTATGGGCATTGAGCAGATAATTACGGTCATGCCAAAACTGGTTATAGTCGCCAGTCTTGCGATCCAGTTGTTCCTTTACTTTTTCTAAGTCAGCTTGGTGAGCTTCATTGCCACGGATATAGTCGCCAGCCAAGAGATTACGAGAATAGGTTAACTCAGCAAGGGAGTCAAAGTCCTCACCTGGATAACCGCCTGGACTAGTTACCAGACCGTTTTCACGATAGTAGTTGTACCAAGATGAAATGCCAGCCTCGGCAATGATAACCTCTAAACCATCGACTCCTGTAGTAGCCAGACCATTGGACATTGTACCTAGATAAGAAAGTCCAGTTGTGGCTACTTTTCCATTTGACCAGTCAGCTTTGACTTGACGCTGGCGCGTATGGTCGGTAAAGGCACGGCAACGGCCATTAAGCCAATCGATGACATTTTTATAAGCCTCAATTTGTTGGTAGTCTCCATTAGTCATGAAACCAGTAGAGTCTTTGGTACCAACACCTGAAACATAGAGATTGGCAAAACCTCGTGGGAGGAAGTAGTCGTTGAGTGTATAGCTAGAGTTGATGTGACTTAGCTTTTCCTCAGCTTCTGACACAAGCTCAGCTTGGCATTGAGGTTGAACGAGATTGAGTTGAGGTTCCTCTAGTTCAATCTTATGAGCAGGTTTAACCTCAAGCTCGCCCTCCATCTTGTAGAGAGCCTTATCGCTTGCCTTGTCATTTGTTCCCTGATGATAAGGACTGGCTGTCATGATGGCAGGGATTTGCCCCTCATAACGTGGACGAATAATGCTAACCTTGACTAAGTCTGGTAGCCCTTTTTGGTCAGTATCGACACGAGACTCAACGTAGACCACTTCTCGAATAACATCATGGCTGGAAAAAGTTGCTAAACTCTTGCCGTTAAAGTAGTGGTAGTCATTATCCTCAGGAATAAGACAGTCGCTGACAAGTTGGTCGATAAGAGTATTTCCCTTTTTGGTGCGAGTATTGAGTAACTGATAGAGATTTTCAATCAAGTCACCATATATAATAGGAAATCCAGTCTCTTTACGAAAAGCTTCACTATCTTCAAAGTCAATCAAATAAGAAAAGCCTAAAAGTTGAAAAGCAACAGTATAAAAAATATCTGCTGTCAGTTCATCTTCTGATTGAAAAAATGTTAGCAGGTCTGTTTTTTTATCAGCCGCTAGGATGGAAAGTGGATAGTTGGTGTCTTGATAAGTGAAAAAGAAACGACTTAGAAAAGACTCCAACATCTTTTTATTTGTTGACTCAGATGGAAAATCAAATCCATACTTTTTTAATTCATATAAAATAGTATCTCTTGGAAGTGATAAATAGCTGAATTGATTAAAGCGCATAAAACCTCCTTGTAAAATAATAATTAAGGTTATTATATCAAAAAAATAGGAGAAAGGGAATCATTAAGTGAGAAAGAAATTAATTAAAGAATAATGAATACAATTTATATGAAATAATATGTGATATTCTATAGTATTCATAAATTAAACTATATCTAATAAGAATTTTGAATGAATTTATCTCACTTCTTTAAAAGAGATATCCATTTATTGGGATAAAAAGTTCAAAATAGTTTACAGAAACATTTTTACTGCAAATATATTTGTTATTTTTTCATCCAAAATGTCTTATTTAAAATATAAAATAGAGATAGGAGTCATTGCTTTTGTCTTTCTCTTTTTGAAAATGGTATAATATAGTGAGAAGGATAGAGGAGAAGTGTAAATTGATCGCACAACTAGATACAAAAACAGTCTATAGTTTTATGGAGAGCGTCATTTCGATCGAAAAGTATGTGAGAGCAGCTAAAGAATACGGCTACACTCATCTGGCTATGATGGATATTGATAATCTTTATGGTGCTTTTGACTTTCTAGAGATTACAAAAAAATACGGCATTCATCCTTTATTGGGGCTTGAAATGACTGTATTTGTGGATGCTCAGGAAGTGAATCTGCGCTTTTTAGCTCTATCTAGTGTAGGCTATCAGCAGTTGATGAAGCTTTCAACAGCCAAGATGCAGGGGGAGAAAAATTGGTCAGTTCTATCCCAGTATCTGGAGGATATTGCGGTAATTGTGCCTTATTTTGATGGACTGGAGTTGTTAAATCTAGGCTGTGATTACTATATAGGGGTTTATCCGGAAACACTAGCCAGCGAATTTTATCATCCAATCTTGCCCCTTTATCGGGTAAATGCCTTTGAAAGCAGGGATAGAGAAGTTCTACAAGTATTAACAGCAATCAAAGAAAACCTACTGCTCAGAGAAGTTCCTTTGCGTTCGAGACAAGATGTTTTTATATCAGCAAGTTCTTTAGAGAAATTATTCCAAGAACGTTTTCCGCAAGCCTTAGACAATTTAGAAAAGCTGATTTCAGGCATTTCTTATGATTTGGATACTAGTCTGAAACTGCCTCGTTTTAACCCAGCTAGACCAGCAGTAGAAGAGTTGAGAGAACGCGCTGAGCTTGGGCTTGCTCAGAAGGGATTGTCTAGCAAAGAATATCAAGACCGACTAGACCAAGAATTGGCTGTTATTCATGATATGGGCTTTGATGATTATTTCTTGGTTGTCTGGGATTTGTTGCGTTTTGGACGTTCGAATGGCTACTATATGGGAATGGGACGAGGTTCCGCAGTTGGTAGCTTGGTTTCCTATGCTTTAGACATTACAGGAATTGACCCAGTAGAGAAAAATCTGATTTTTGAACGTTTCCTCAATCGTGAACGCTATACTATGCCTGATATTGATATTGATATCCCAGATATTTATCGTCCAGATTTTATCAGATATGTTGGTAATAAATATGGTAGTAAACATGCGGCTCAAATTGTTACATTTTCAACCTTTGGAGCCAAGCAAGCTCTACGAGATGTCTTGAAACGCTTTGGTGTTCCAGAATATGAATTATCCGCAATTACCAAGAAAATCAGTTTCCGTGATAATCTCAAGTCAGCCTATGAGGGTAACCTCCAGTTTCGTCAGCAAATAAATAGTAAGTTAGAATACCAAAAAGCTTTTGAGATTGCCTGCAAGATAGAGGGCTATCCAAGACAAACCTCTGTCCATGCGGCTGGTGTTGTGATCAGTGACCAAGATTTGACCAACTACATCCCTCTGAAGCATGGTGATGAAATTCCACTGACTCAATATGATGCTCATGGAGTTGAAGCTAGTGGGCTTTTGAAGATGGACTTTCTGGGACTACGAAATTTGACCTTTGTCCAGAAGATGCAAGAGTTGCTTGCTGAAACAGAAGGGATTCATCTGAAAATAGAAGAAATTGATTTGGAAGACAAAGAAACGTTAGCTTTATTTTCTTCTGGTAATACAAAAGGTATCTTTCAATTTGAGCAACCTGGAGCTATTCGTCTGCTCAAGCGTGTGCAGCCAGTCTGTTTTGAAGATGTCGTAGCAACTACTTCCCTAAATCGGCCAGGTGCTAGTGACTACATCAATAATTTTGTGGCAAGAAAGCATGGGCAGGAAGAAGTGACTGTTCTGGATCCAGTACTGGAGGATATTTTGGCTCCAACTTACGGAATTATGCTCTATCAGGAGCAGGTTATGCAGGTTGCTCAGCGTTTTGCTGGCTTTAGTCTTGGGAAAGCTGATATTTTGCGCCGAGCTATGGGGAAAAAGGATGCCTCTGCCATGCATGAGATGAGGGCTTCTTTTATTCAAGGTTCATTAGAAGCTGGACACACTGCGGAAAAGGCAGAGCAGGTCTTTGATGTCATGGAGAAGTTTGCAGGTTATGGTTTTAACAGGTCACATGCCTATGCCTACTCAGCCTTGGCCTTCCAGTTGGCTTATTTCAAAACGCATTATCCAGCTATTTTTTATCAGGTCATGTTGAATTCTGCCAACAGTGATTACTTAACAGATGCCTTAGAATCAGGCTTTGAAGTAGCGCCTCTGTCCATCAACACTATTCCCTATCACGATAAAATTGCTAACAAGGCCATCTATCTAGGATTGAAATCGATTAAGGGGCTCAGCAAGGATTTGGCGCTTTGGATTATTGAACATAGACCCTATTCTAACATTGAAGATTTTATAGCTAAATTACCTGAGAATTATCTGAAACTTCCTCTGCTAGAACCTTTGGTAAAAGTTGGTCTTTTCGATTTATTTGAAAAAAATCGTCAAAAAGTATTCAATAATTTAGTTAATCTATTTGACTTTGTGAAAGAGTTAGGAAGCTTGTTCGGTGATACCATTTATAGTTGGCAGGAATCGGAAGATTGGACGGAACAAGAAAAATTCTATATGGAACAAGAGCTTTTAGGGATAGGTGTCAGCAAACACCCACTGCAAGCTATTGCAAGTAAGGCTATTTACCCGATTACCCCAATCGGAAATTTATCAGAAAATAGCTACGCTATTATTTTGGTTGAAGTTCAGAAGATAAAAGTAATTCGTACCAAAAAGGGCGAAAACATGGCTTTCTTACAGGTAGATGATAGTAAGAAAAAATTGGATGTTACCCTCTTTTCAGACTTATATCGACAGGTTGGGCAGGAAATAAAAGAGGGAGCCTTCTACTATATAAAAGGAAAAATCCAGTCACGTGATGGTCGTCTGCAAATGATTGCACAAGAAATAAGAGAAGCAGTTGCTGAACGCTTTTGGATACAGGTAAAAAATCATGAATCGGATCAAGAAATTTCTAGAATTTTAGACCAGTATAAAGGTCCAATCCCAGTCATTATCAGGTATGAAGAGGAACAGAAAACAATCGTTTCTCCCCATCATTTTGTAGCTAAATCCAATGAATTAGAAGCGAAATTGAATGAAATCGTTATGAAAACGATTTATCGCTAAAAATACGGAAAATAGAAGAATTTTAAAATCAAATGTGGTATAATTAATAAGAATGTTAAAAGAAAAAGGAGCATAAACCAATATGAAACGTATTGCTGTTTTGACTAGTGGCGGAGACGCCCCTGGTATGAACGCTGCTATCCGTGCAGTTGTTCGTCAAGCAATTTCAGAAGGAATGGAAGTGTTTGGTATCTATGACGGATATGCTGGTATGGTTGCCGGTGAAATTCATCCCCTAGATGCAGCTTCAGTAGGAGACATCATTTCTCGTGGTGGTACTTTCCTTCACTCAGCTCGTTACCCAGAGTTCGCTCAACTTGAAGGGCAACTTAAAGGGATTGAGCAATTGAAAAAACACGGAATTGAAGGTGTAGTTGTTATCGGTGGTGACGGATCTTATCACGGCGCTATGCGTTTGACTGAACATGGCTTCCCAGCTATCGGTCTTCCAGGTACAATCGATAACGATATCGTTGGTACTGACTTTACAATCGGTTTTGACACAGCGGTTACAACTGCTATGGATGCTATCGATAAGATTCGTGATACATCATCAAGTCACCGTCGTACTTTTGTTATTGAAGTTATGGGACGTAACGCTGGTGATATCGCTCTTTGGGCTGGTATTGCAACTGGTGCTGATGAAATCATCATTCCTGAAGAAGGATTCAAGATTGAAGATATCGTAGAAAGCATTAAATGTGGTTATGAGTGTGGTAAAAAACACAATATCATCGTCTTGGCAGAAGGTGTTATGTCAGCAGCTGAATTTGGTAAAAAACTAAAAGAAGCTGGGGATACAAGCGACCTTCGTGTGACAGAACTTGGACATATTCAACGTGGTGGTTCTCCAACTGCGCGTGACCGTGTATTGGCGTCACGTATGGGTGCCCATGCTGTTAAACTTCTTAAAGAAGGTATTGGTGGTGTTGCGGTTGGTATTCGTAACGAAAAAATGGTTGAAAATCCAATTCTTGGTACTGCAGAAGAAGGAGCATTGTTTAGCCTTACTGCAGAAGGTAAGATTGTGGTTAACAACCCACACAAAGCCGACATTGAGCTATCTAGCTTGAATAAGAGCTTGTCATAATTTACAATTTAGTTAATAAGACCAAAAAGGTCATATATATAAAGGAGTCACAAAAATCATGAACAAACGTGTAAAAATCGTTGCAACTTTGGGTCCTGCGGTAGAAATCCGTGGTGGTAAAAAATTCGGTGAGGACGGATACTGGGGTGAAAAACTTGATGTTGAAGCTTCAGCTAAAAACATTGCTAAATTGATTGAAGCTGGTGCTAACACATTCCGTTTCAACTTCTCACACGGTGACCACCAAGAACAAGGTGAGCGTATGGCAACTGTTAAACTTGCTGAAAAACTTGCAGGTAAAAAAGTTGGTTTCCTTCTTGATACAAAAGGACCAGAAATCCGTACAGAATTGTTCGAAGGTGAAGCTAAAGAGTATTCATACAAAACTGGTGAGAAAATCCGTGTTGCAACTAAACAAGGAATCAAATCAACTCGTGAAGTGATTGCATTGAACGTTGCTGGTGCTCTTGATATCTATGATGATGTTGAAGTTGGTCGTCAAGTTTTGGTTGACGATGGTAAACTTGGTCTTCGTGTGGTTGCTAAAGATGACGCAACTCGTGAATTTGAAGTTGAAGTTGAAAACGATGGTATCATCGCTAAACAAAAAGGTGTGAACATTCCTAACACTAAAATTCCTTTCCCAGCTCTTGCTGAACGCGATAACGACGATATCCGTTTCGGTCTTGAACAAGGTATCAACTTCATCGCTATTTCATTCGTACGTACTGCAAAAGACGTGAACGAAGTTCGTGCAATCTGTGAAGAAACTGGAAACGGACACGTTCAATTGTTCGCTAAAATCGAAAACCAACAAGGTATCGATAACTTGGATGAAATCATCGAAGCTGCTGATGGTATCATGATCGCTCGTGGTGACATGGGTATCGAAGTACCATTCGAAATGGTTCCAGTTTACCAAAAAATGATCATCACTAAAGTGAACGCTGCAGGTAAAGTTGTTATCACTGCAACAAACATGCTTGAAACAATGACTGAAAAACCACGTGCAACTCGTTCAGAAGTATCAGACGTATTTAACGCTGTTATCGACGGAACTGACGCAACAATGCTTTCAGGTGAGTCTGCAAACGGTAAATACCCACTTGAGTCAGTAACTACAATGGCTACAATCGATAAGAACGCTCAAACTCTTCTTAACGAATACGGACGTTTGAACTCAGATTCATTCGAACGTAACTCTAAGACAGAAGTAATGGCTTCAGCTGTTAAAGATGCTACTAACTCAATGGACATTAAATTGGTTGTAACTCTTACTAAGACAGGTCACACTGCACGTTTGATCTCTAAATACCGTCCAAATGCTGACATCTTGGCATTGACATTCGACGAATTGACAGAACGTGGATTGATGTTGAACTGGGGTGTTATCCCAATGTTGACAGATGCTCCATCTTCAACTGACGATATGTTCGAAATTGCTGAACGTAAAGCAGTTGAAGCAGGTCTTGTACAATCTGGTGACGATATCGTTATCGTAGCTGGTGTACCACTTGGAGAAGCTGTTCGTACAAATACAATGCGTATCCGTACAGTACGTTAATTAATAGAAAAATAGCCTATCATATCAAGCTTTCTAGCCTGTATGATGGGCTTTTTTTGTATATGAGCAAAGTTTTTACTTTTGATTTAATGCAACTGTAGCTAAAGAGTAAATCGTTGCTTGTTCCATACTTTTTGTGATGTGAGTGTAAATCTGATTGGTAGTCTTTTTGTCTTCATGCCCAAGCCATGACATGATAGTTTTTAAAGGGATGTTGTTTTTTGAACGAAAATTTCATAAAATGTTTAGTTCTTATAGTGGATTGCAGCTAGAATAGTACGCCGTGGCTGCTAAAACATTTTTAGAAATTAATTTGTTCATATTATATTTCAATCTACTATAATATAGCTAAAAAACAACTCCCTGATGATTCAAGGAGTTGTTTATAGTTAAATTAGTTTTTAGAAGCTTCTTGGAATTCTGGGTTTTTCCATGCTTCGTCAATGATAGCTTGCAATTCTTTAGCAGATGCTTGCATTTTTTGAGTTTCTGCGTCGTTCAATGGGATATTTACTGGACGAACGATACCATGTGCACCAACAACAGCTGGTTGACCGATAAAGACGTTCTCAACTCCGTATTGACCTTCTTGGAATACTGAAAGTGGAAGTACTGCGTTTTCGTCGTCAAGGATTGCTTTAGTGATACGAGCAAGGGCTACTGCGATACCGTAGTATGTTGCACCTTTTTTGTTGATGATTGTGTAGGCTGCATCACGAACACCTTCGAACAATTCAATCAATTCAGCTTCTTGAACATTTTGAGTGTCTTTAAGGAATTCTTCAAGGTTTACACCAGCGATGTTTGCGTGTGACCAAACAGCGAACTCAGAGTCACCGTGTTCACCCATGATGTAAGCGTGAACTGAACGAGCATCTACATCCAATTTTTCAGCAAGTGCTTGACGGAAACGAGCTGAGTCAAGTGAAGTACCTGAACCGATAACGCGTTCTTTAGGGAAACCAGAGAATTTCCAAGTTGAGTAAGTCAAAACGTCAACTGGGTTAGCAGCAACAAGGAAGATACCTTTGAAACCTGATTCAACAACTTGAGTTACGATTGATTTGTTGATAGCAAGATTTTTACCTACAAGGTCAAGACGAGTTTCACCTGGTTTTTGAGGCGCACCTGCAGTGATCACAACAAGGTCAGCGTCTGCACAGTCAGAGTATTGAGCTGCATAGATTTTTTTAGGTGAAGTGAAGGCAAGGGCGTGACTAAGGTCAAGCGCGTCACCAACAGCTTTTTCATGCAATTGTGGAATTTCGATAATTCCAAGCTCTTGTGCAATTCCTTGGTTAACAAGTGCAAAAGCGTAAGATGAACCTACAGCACCATCTCCGACAAGGATAACTTTTTTGTGTTGTTTAGTTGAAGTCATTGTTCTAAACATCTCCTTAATTTTATTAGGGGATTTTCCCCAGACAACTTCATTCTATCACTTTTAAAAAACTTTGTCACGAATATGCCTTATAGTTCTCAATGTAAACGTTTTAGTGGTTTAGAGGCTGAAATAGATGGGAATTTATGGTATAATGTTGTTACTTACTAATTGTGAAATGAGGCATTTATTAATGCAGGATAGAAATTTAGTGAATGTCAATCTGACAAAGGAGATGAAGACGAGCTTTATCGATTACGCCATGAGTGTTATCGTAGCGCGGGCTCTTCCTGATGTTCGAGATGGCTTGAAACCTGTTCACCGTCGAATTCTCTACGGAATGAATGAATTGGGTGTTACTCCAGACAAACCTCATAAAAAATCTGCTCGTATTACAGGGGATGTCATGGGTAAATATCACCCACACGGGGATTCCTCTATTTATGAAGCCATGGTCCGCATGGCTCAATGGTGGAGCTACCGTTACATGCTTGTAGACGGTCATGGGAATTTTGGTTCCATGGATGGAGATGGTGCTGCCGCCCAGCGTTATACTGAGGCACGTATGAGTAAGATTGCTCTAGAGATGCTTCGTGATATCAACAAAAATACAGTTGATTTCGTTGATAACTATGATGCCAATGAACGGGAACCCTTGGTCTTGCCAGCACGTTTTCCAAACCTTTTGGTCAATGGAGCAACTGGTATTGCCGTTGGGATGGCGACCAATATTCCACCTCATAACTTGGGTGAAACCATTGATGCAGTGAAGTTGGTCATGGATAATCCTGAAGTGACTACCAAGGACTTGATGGAAGTCTTGCCTGGACCAGATTTTCCAACTGGTGCTCTTGTTATGGGGAAATCAGGCATTCATAAGGCTTATGAAACAGGTAAAGGTTCTATTGTCCTTCGTTCTCGTACTGAAATCGAAGAAACTAAGACTGGCCGTGAGCGCATCGTTGTAACGGAATTTCCTTACATGGTCAATAAAACCAAGGTGCATGAGCATATTGTTCGTTTGGTTCAGGAAAAACGGATTGAGGGCATCACAGCAGTACGTGATGAGTCAAACCGTGAAGGTGTTCGATTTGTTATTGAAGTCAAGCGCGATGCCTCAGCCAATGTTATCCTCAATAACCTCTTTAAGATGACCCAAATGCAAACCAACTTTGGTTTTAATATGTTGGCTATCCAAAATGGGGTGCCGAAGATTTTATCCCTTCGTCAGATTTTGGATGCTTATATTGAGCACCAAAAAGAAGTGGTGGTTCGTCGGACACGTTTTGATAAGGAAAAAGCGGAAGCACGTGCTCATATCTTAGAAGGTCTCTTGATTGCGCTAGACCATATCGACGAAGTGATTCGTATCATCCGTGCTAGTGAAACGGATGCGGAAGCACAAGCTGAGTTGATGAGTAATTTTAAGCTTTCTGAACGTCAAAGTCAGGCCATCCTAGACATGCGTCTTCGCCGTTTGACGGGATTAGAACGTGATAAGATCCAGTCTGAGTATGGTGACCTCTTGGCTCTGATTGCGGATTTGGCGGATATTCTTGCTAAGCCTGAACGTGTTTCTCAAATTATCAAAGACGAATTGGATGAAGTTAAACGTAAATTTTCTGATAAACGCCGTACAGAGTTGATGGTCGGTGAAGTCTTGAGTCTTGAAGATGAAGATTTGATTGAAGAATCGGATGTCTTGATTACCCTTTCTAACAAGGGATACATTAAACGTCTGGACCAAGCTGAGTTTACTGCTCAAAAACGTGGGGGTCGTGGTGTTCAAGGAACAGGTGTCAAAGATGATGATTTTGTCCGAGAGTTAGTGTCAACTAGCACCCATGATCACCTGCTCTTCTTCACAAATAAAGGACGTGTCTATCGCCTGAAAGGTTATGAAATTCCTGAGTATGGTCGGACGGCCAAAGGACTACCAGTAGTTAATCTCTTAAAATTGGATGAAGGCGAAAGTATTCAGACGATTATCAATGTTGAGTCTGAACGCAGTGATGATGCTTACCTCTTCTTCACAACCCGTCATGGTATTGTGAAGAGAACCAGCGTCAAGGAATTTGCTAACATTCGTCAGAATGGGCTCAAGGCTTTGAACCTCAAAGATGAAGATGAGTTGATTAATGTCTTGTTGACGGAAGAAGATATGGATATTATCATTGGTACCAAGTTTGGTTATGCAGTTCGCTTTAATCAATCAGCCGTTCGCGGCATGAGTCGTATCGCCACAGGTGTGAAAGGTGTTAATCTCCGTGAGGGAGACACAGTAGTTGGTGCTAGCGTAATTACTGATCAAGATGAGGTTCTTATCATTACTGAAAAAGGATATGGTAAGCGTACAGTCGCGACTGAATATCCAACAAAAGGTCGTGGTGGTAAAGGAATGAAGACGGCTAATGTGGCTGAAAAAAATGGTCCTCTATCAGGTCTCTTGACTGTGAAAGGTGATGAAGACTTGATGATTATCACTGATACAGGTGTCATGATTCGAACCAATGTTGCCAATATTTCACAAACAGGACGCTCAACTATGGGAGTTAAAGTAATGCGTCTGGACCAAGATGCTAAAATTGTGACCTTTACTACGGTTGCAGCGGCAGAAAAAGAAGAAGTTGGGACAGAAAATGAAATAGAAGGTGAAGCATAATGTCTCAAAAAAATAATAAGAAGAAAAATAAACGAAAAAATCTACTGACAAATATCCTAGCAGGATTTCTGATACTATTATCAATTGCTTTGATTTTTAATGCTAAAATTCGTGATATTTTCATAGTTTGGAATACCAATAAGTACCAAGTAAGTCAGGTATCAAAAGAAAAAATAGAAGAAAATCAGGATACAGAAGGAAATTTTGATTTTGATTCTGTCAATGCTATCTCTTCTGAAGCGGTTCTAGCTTCTCAATGGGATGCTCAAAAATTACCAGTTATCGGCGGAATTGCAGTCCCTGAATTAGAAATGAATCTGCCAATTTTTAAAGGGCTTGATAATGTCAATCTCTTCTATGGTGCTGGTACGATGAAACGCGATCAAGTGATGGGGAAAGGAAATTATAGTCTAGCTAGTCATCATATTTTTGGTGTCAATAATGCTAATAAAATGCTATTTTCTCCTTTGGATAACGCTAAAAATGGTATGAAGATTTATCTAACCGATAAAAATAAAGTTTATACTTATGAAATACGTGAAGTCAAACGTGTTACACCGGATCGTGTTGATGAAGTTGATGATAGAGATGGGGTCAATGAGATTACATTAGTAACCTGTGAAGACCTTGCTGCTACAGAACGTATTATTGTAAAAGGCGATTTGAAAGAAACAAAAGAATATTCACAAACATCTGATGAAATCCTAACAGCTTTCAATCAACCGTATAAACAATTTTATTAATACAAATCAGTGAAATCATGGATTTCACTGATTTTTTAAGCTTTTCATAAAAAAACTTTTATGAAATACAGAAAACGCTTCCTAAAATCTAAAGTTTGTGATATAATTATCAATAAAAAAAGATTTAGGAGTTTATTATGGTTTCTTCAGAATTTATCTCAAAGATTGAATTTGCTTGCAAGAAGAAAGAAAGTCTTTATAGTCAAAGCAAATTTAAGTATGCGATTCGTTCTATGTTCGCAGGTGCATTTTTAACCTTCAGTACAGCTGCTGGTGCAGTTGGGGCTGATTTGATTAATAAAATTGCACCAGGTAGTGGACGTTTCCTCTTCCCCTTTGTCTTCGCTTGGGGATTGGCCTACATTGTTTTCTTGAATGCCGAGTTGGTAACATCAAACATGATGTTCTTGACTGCAGGTAGTTTCTTGAAAAAAATCTCTTGGAGAAAAACAGCTGAGATTTTACTTTACTGTACCTTGTTCAACCTCATCGGAGCCTTGATAGCAGGTTGGGGCTTTGCCCACTCAGCAGCCTATGCACATCTCACTCACGATAGTTTCATCTCAGGGGTTGTTGAGATGAAGTTAGGCCGTTCAAATGAATTAATCTTGCTTGAGGCGATTTTGGCAAATATTTTCGTAAATATTGCGATTCTTTCATTTGTTTTGGTCAAAGATGGTGGTGCCAAACTTTGGCTTGTGTTGTCAGCGATTTACATGTTTGTATTCTTAACAAACGAGCACATTGCGGCGAACTTTGCTTATTTCGCGATTGTGAAATTCAGTGTTGCTGCTGATTCAATTGCTAACTTCGGTGTTGGAAATATGCTTCGCCACTGGGGTGTAACCTTCATCGGAAACTTTATCGGAGGAGGCCTCTTGATGGGTCTTCCATATGCCTTCCTCAATAAAAACGAAGATACTTATGTAGATTAAGAAAATGAGCACGATTGAGTCGTGCTTTTTTCGATTTTGTAAGAAGTAATAGCCACTCCTTATATCAAAATATAGAAAAGAGGTATTAGTCAAGATAGGTCGATAGTGCTAGAATATCCTTAATGAAACTATATGGAGGTCACCTTATGACTCGTGATTTTAAATTTGAAACTCTACAACTACATGCTGGTCAAGTTGTGGATCCAGCTACCAAGTCTCGTGCAGTGCCGATTTATCAAACAACATCCTTCGTTTTTGATGACACGCAGGAAGGTGCCGATTTGTTTGCCTTGAGAAAACCAGGGAACATCTATACTCGTATTACCAATCCTACAACAGCTGCCTTTGAAGAAAGAATTGCTGCCCTTGAAGGTGGTGTTGGAGCTCTTGCAACAGCATCAGGTATGGCTGCAGTGACTTATACGATTTTGGCGCTTGCCCACGCTGGTGACCATGTAGTGGCTGCTTCGACTATTTACGGTGGAACCTTCAATCTTTTGAAAGAAACCCTTCCTCGTTATGGGATCACAACAACCTTTGTGGATGTGGATAACTTGGAGGAGGTAGAAGCAGCGATCAAAGACAATACCAAGCTAGTTTTGATTGAAACCTTGGGCAACCCCTTGATTAATATTCCAGATTTGGAAAAATTGGCAGAGATTGCTCATAAGCATCAGATTCCACTTGTTTCTGACAATACCTTTGCTACACCTTATTTGATTAATGTTTTTTCTCATGGTGTAGATATTGCCATTCACTCTGCGACTAAGTTTATCGGTGGGCATGGTACGACTATTGGTGGAGTGATTGTTGATAGCGGTCGTTTTGACTGGGCGGCTTCAGGGAAATTCCCTCAATTTGTTGACGAGGATCCAAGTTATCATAACTTGAGCTATACTCGTGATGTGGGTGCAGCAGCCTTTATTATCGCTGTCCGTGTTCAATTGCTTCGTGATACGGGTGCGGCATTGTCTCCATTTAATGCCTTCCTCTTGCTCCAAGGACTTGAAACTCTTTCACTTCGTGTGGAACGCCATGTGCAAAATGCAGAGAAAATTGTTGATTTCCTTGTCAACCATCCTAAGGTAGAAAAGGTAAACTATCCAAAACTTGCAGACAGTCCTTATCATGCCTTGGCTGAGAAATACTTGCCAAAAGGTGTGGGCTCAATCTTTACCTTCCATGTCAAAGGTGGGGAGGCAGAAGCACGCAAGGTAATTGATAATTTGGAAATCTTCTCTGATCTTGCAAACGTAGCAGATGCTAAATCGCTTGTTGTCCATCCAGCTACAACCACTCACGGTCAATTGTCAGAAAAAGACTTAGAAGCAGCAGGTGTCACACCAAACCAAATCCGTTTGTCTATCGGACTTGAAAATGTAGATGATTTGATTGAAGATTTGCGCTTGGCCTTGGAAAAAATTTAAAGAAAAAGAAGATAAACAGTGGGTTTCGACTCGCTGTTTTTGATTTTCCCTTAGGCATGATATAATGGTTACAGAAGTCTAGAAAGAGGAACGATATGAACGAAATCAAATGCCCCAACTGTGGGGAAGTCTTTACAGTAAATGAAAGTCAGTATGCTGAACTTTTGTCCCAAGTGAGAACAGCAGAGTTTGATAAGGAATTGCACGATCGGATGAAGCAGGAACTGGCCTTGGTTGAGCAAAAGGTCATGAATGAACAACAGTCTAAACTAGCTCAAAAAGACCAAGAAATTGCGCAATTACAGAGTCAAATCCAAAACTTTGATACAGAAAAAGAATTGGCCAAGAAAGAGGTTGAACAGACAAGCAATCAGGCCTTATTGGCTAAGGATAAGGAAGTACAGGCCTTGGAAAACCAATTGGCTACCTTGCGTTTGGAGCATGAAAATCAACTACAAAAGACCCTTTCTGACCTAGAAAAAGAACGCGATCAGGTCAAAAATCAGCTCCTATTACAAGAAAAAGAAAACGAGCTTTCTCTTGCTTCAGTTAAGCAAAACTATGAAGCCCAGCTCAAAGCAGCGAGTGAACAGGTCGAGTTCTATAAGAATTTCAAAGCCCAGCAATCTACAAAAGCCATCGGGGAAAGTCTGGAACAGTATGCAGAGAGTGAGTTTAACAAGGTCCGTAGTTTCGCCTTTCCAAATGCCTACTTTGAGAAGGATAACAAGGTCTCTGCGCGTGGGTCTAAGGGGGACTTTATCTTCCGTGAGAGTGATGAAAATGGAGTGGAAATCATTTCCATCATGTTTGAGATGAAAAATGAAGCGGATGGAACAGAGAAGAAGCACAAGAATGCAGATTTTTACAAGGAATTAGACAAGGACCGTCGGGAGAAGAACTGTGAGTATGCGGTTTTGGTGACTATGCTTGAGGCCGATAATGACTACTTTAACACAGGGATTGTTGACGTCAGCCATGAGTATGAAAAGATGTATGTGGTTCGTCCTCAATTCTTTATCCAATTGATTGGGCTTTTGCGTAATGTGGCGCTTAATTCTCTAAAATATAAGCAGGAGTTGGCCTTGGTTCGGGAGCAAAATATTGATATTACGCACTTTGAAGAAGACTTGGATGCCTTTAAACTAGCCTTTGCTAAGAACTACAACTCAGCTTCGACTAACTTTGGCAAAGCTATCGATGAAATTGACAAGGCCATCAAACGCATGGAAGAGGTTAAGAAATTCCTGACCACATCTGAAAACCAACTCCGTCTAGCTAACAACAAATTAGAAGATGTTTCTGTTAAAAAATTGACTCGGAAAAATCCAACCATGAAAGCGAAGTTTGAGGCTCTGAAGGGGGAGTGAGAAAGCAAAAATGAACGGTATTATCAACTTAAAAAAAGAAGCGGGGATGACCTCGCATGATGCGGTTTTTAAACTGCGTAAGATTTTGGGAACCAAGAAAATTGGTCATGGTGGGACCTTGGATCCGGATGTGGTGGGTGTTTTGCCCATTGCAGTTGGCAAGGCGACCCGCATGGTCGAGTTTATGCAGGACGAGGGTAAGGTCTATGAGGGAGAAATCACTCTCGGCTATTCCACGACGACCGAGGATGCTAGTGGGGAAGTGGTCGCAGAGACACCTGTTTTGTCGCCCTTGGATGAAAAGTTTGTCGATGAAGCGATTACGAATCTGACTGGGCCTATTACCCAAATTCCTCCTATGTATTCGGCTGTCAAGGTCAATGGTCGCAAGCTCTATGAGTATGCGCGTGCTGATCAGGAAGTGGAGCGTCCAGAACGTCAGGTAACTATTTATCAATTTGAACGGACAAGTTCGATTTCTTATGATGGCCATCTTGCACGATTCACTTTTCGTGTGAAATGTAGCAAGGGAACCTATATTCGTACCTTATCGGTTGACTTGGGAGAGAAGCTTGGTTATGCGGCTCATATGTCACATCTGACTCGAACTAGTGCAGCTGGTTTGCAACTAGAAGATGCTCTTACCTTGGAAGAAATTGCTAGAAAAGTGGAGGTTGGGCAGCTGGACTTTCTACATCCTCTAGAGATTGGAACAGGCGACCTTGTTAAAGTTTTCTTAACTCCAGAAGAGGCTACAGAAGTGCGCTTTGGTCGTTTTATTGAGCTCGACCAAACGGACAAAGAACTAGCTGCCTTTGAAGGCGATACATTGCTAGCCATTCTAGAAAAACGAGACAATCTCTACAAGCCAAGGAAGGTTTTTAGCTAGTCTAACTGGGGTGTATGGATTGAAAATGTTTCCCTTAGACTATCCAAATCAGACTATAAATTTTGCAAAAAATGTGATAGAATAGACGACGGATAAAAAAACGGAGGATAGCATGCAAAATAGACCAATCATTATCGGAGTGACAGGTGGTTCTGGTGGTGGTAAGACCAGTGTTTCAAGAGCCATTTTATCGCATTTTCCTGATGAAAAGATTTCCATGATTGAGCATGATTCATACTACAAGGATCAGTCTCATTTGACCTTTGAAGAGCGTGTCAAAACCAACTATGACCATCCTTTTGCCTTTGATACAGACTTGATGATTGAGCAGATTAAGGAATTGTTGGCAGGGCGTCCGGTGGACATCCCGACTTATGACTATACAGAGCATACACGGAGTAGCAAGACCTATCGTCAAGAGCCTCAAGATGTCTTTATCGTTGAGGGGATTTTGGTCTTGGAGGACAAGCGTCTGCGCGATTTGATGGATATCAAGATTTTTGTGGATACGGATGATGATGTGCGCATTATTCGTCGTATCAAGCGCGATATGGAAGAACGTGGCCGTAGTTTGGATAGCGTTATTGACCAGTATTTAGGTGTGGTTAAACCAATGTACCACCAGTTTATCGAGCCGACCAAGCGTTATGCTGATATTGTCATTCCTGAAGGGGTCAGCAATACAGTTGCTATTGACCTTTTGACGACCAAGATTGCAAAGATTTTGGAAGAAGCTCGAAACAGCAAATAATCAGATGTGGAGGCCTTGCCTCCTTTTTCTATTTTTCTCTCATAATGGTACATAAATGGAGATTTTTAGGCATATTTTTGGTATAATAATACCCATGAAAGAGCAAGAAAATGAATAGTAGGTGGAGATGGAAAAGTATTTATCGGTAACAACTTTGACCAAGTATCTGAAAATGAAATTCGATAAAGACCCTTACTTGGAACGGGTCTATTTAACTGGTCAAGTTTCCAACTTTCGTAAACGACCTACTCACCAATATTTCTCCCTAAAAGATGACCATGCAGTTATTCAAGCGACCATCTGGTCTGGGATTTATCAGAAATTAGGCTTTGACCTAGAAGAAGGGATGAAAATCAATGTGATTGGGCGTGTGCAGGTCTATGAACCAAGTGGTAGCTACTCCATCATCATTGAAAAGGCAGAGCCTGATGGAGTTGGTGCGCTTGCGATTCAGTTTGAGCAACTCAAGAAAAAATTGACAGAAGAAGGCCTGTTTCAAGAACGCTTCAAGCAACCTCTGCCTCAATTTTCTAAGAGAATTGGAGTAGTGACCAGTCGCAGTGGAGCTGTGATTCGAGATATTATCACGACAGTCAGCAGGCGCTTTCCAGGTGTCGACATTCTTCTCTATCCGACCAAGGTGCAAGGTGAAGGCTCTGCGGAGGAAATTGCTCGAAATATTGCGCATGCTAATCAACGGGACGATTTGGACTTGCTCATTATTGGTCGTGGTGGAGGTTCCATTGAGGATCTCTGGGCCTTTAACGAAGAAATTGTGGTACGAGCTATTTTTGAATCTCGTTTACCAGTTATCTCTAGTGTGGGGCATGAGACGGATGTGACCTTGGCGGATTTTGTGGCAGATCGACGAGCTGCAACGCCAACGGCTGCTGCTGAACTAGCAACACCTGTGACCAAGTTGGATCTCTTGGCTCATTTGCAAAATCAGGAAAAACGGATGGCTACGGCAGTCCGAAATGTCCTATCTAAGAAACAAGAATCTTTGAAAAAATGCAGTCAGTCAGTCATCTTTAGACAGCCAGAGCGCTTGTATGATGGCTATTTGCAACGCTTGGACCAATTACAATTGCGCTTAAAACAAAGTTTGCGAACACGGATTTCTGATAACAAACAAGTCGTCCAAGCAAGGACGCATCGACTGGTTCAGTTATCACCTGTTACCAAAATCCAACGCTATCAAGACCGTTTAGGACAGTTGGACAAGCTCCTCCGTAGCCAAATGGCTTTGGTTTATGATGCCAAGGTTGCTGAAGTCAAGCGACTTTCAGAAGCCCTGCTGATGCTGGATACCAGTCGAATCGTGGCGCGTGGTTATGCTATTGTCAAAAAAGAAGAGTCCGTAGTTGATTCGGTTGAAAATTTGAAGAAAAAAGACCAAGTGACGCTTTTGATGCGAGATGGTCGAGTAGAATTAGAGGTTAAAGATGTCAAAACAAAAGAAATTTGAGGAAAATCTAGCAGAACTGGAAACCATCGTCCAAAGTTTGGAAAATGGTGAAATTGCTCTGGAAGATGCGATTGCTGCCTTTCAAAAGGGGATGGTTTTGTCTAAAGAACTCCAAGCAACGCTGGACAAGGCTGAAAAGACCTTGGTCAAGGTCATGCAAGAAGACGGAACAGAAAGTGATTTTGAATGAAAAAGCAAGAAAAATTAGCTCTTGTCGAGTCAGCCTTGGAAGATTTTTATGGAGACCAGCAGTTTGCCTCTAGTTTGCGAGAGTCTGTTCTCTATTCCATTCATGCTGGTGGCAAGCGTATCCGTCCTTTTCTCTTGCTAGAAGTTCTGGAAGCCTTGCAGGTTGCCATCAAACCTGCTCACGCGCAGGTAGCTGCTGCCTTGGAGATGATTCATACAGGGAGCTTGATTCATGATGACCTTCCTGCCATGGATGATGATGATTACCGTAGGGGACGCTTGACCAATCATAAGAAATTTGGTGAAGCTATGGCCATTTTGGCTGGAGATGCTTTGTTCCTAGATCCTTATGCCTTGATAGCGCAGGCAGATTTGCCAAGTCAGATTAAGGTGGACTTGATTGCTAACTTATCGCTTGCGTCAGGAAGTCTGGGCATGGTAGCAGGCCAGGTTTTGGACATGGAAGGTGAACACCAGCATTTGTCTTTGGAAGAACTTCAGACCATTCATGCTAATAAGACTGGAAAACTACTAGCCTATCCATTCCAAGCTGCAGCTATTATAGCCGAATTGGCATCTGAGATGCAGGCAGAGCTGAAAACTGTTGGGGAATTGATTGGACTTGCTTTTCAAGTTCGAGATGATGTATTGGATGTGACAGCTAGTTTTGAGGAAATCGGCAAGACGCCTCAAAAGGATTTGCAGACAGAAAAATCAACCTATCCTGCTTTGTTGGGCTTGGAAGAGGCTATTGCCTTTTGTAACCAAACTCTGGATCAAGCTAATGCCAAATTAGAAGAAATTGCCCAGCAGATTCCCTTTGAGATAGAATCTATTGTAAGTGTAGTAGAAAGTTTGAGAATCAATGGCTAAGGAAAGAGTGGATGTACTAGCTTATAAACAGGGCTTGTTTGAAACGAGAGAGCAGGCCAAGCGCGGTGTCATGGCTGGTCTAGTTGTAGCAGTTCTTAACGGAGAACGGTTTGACAAGCCAGGAGAGAAAATCCCAGACGATACCGAGCTAAAACTTAAGGGGGAGAAACTCAAGTATGTCAGTCGTGGTGGCTTGAAACTGGAAAAGGCCTTGCAGGTCTTTGATTTGTCAGTGGATGGCGCGACCACAATTGATATTGGGGCTTCTACTGGAGGTTTTACCGATGTTATGCTACAGAATGGTGCTGAACTTGTCTTTGCAGTCGATGTCGGTACCAATCAATTGGCTTGGAAACTACGCCAAGACCCAAGGGTTGTCAGCATGGAGCAGTTCAATTTCCGCTATGCTGAAAAGACTGATTTCGAGCAGGAACCGATCTTTGCCAGTATTGATGTGAGTTTCATTTCCCTAAGTCTTATTTTGCCGGCCTTGCACCGTGTGTTGGCTAATCAGGGTCAGGTTGTGGCTTTGGTTAAGCCTCAGTTTGAGGCAGGTCGTGAGCAGATTGGGAAAAATGGAATCATTCGTGATGCCAAGGTCCATCAACATGTCCTTGAATCTGTCACAGCTATGGCAGTAGAGGAAGGCTTTTCAGTCCTTGGTTTGGACTTTTCTCCCATCCAAGGTGGACATAGAAATATTGAATTTTTAGCATATTTGAAAAAAGAAGAGTCAGCAAGCAATCAGGTTCTTGCTGATATTGAAGAAGTAGTAGAGAGGGCGCATAGTCAATTTAAAAATGAATAAAAAAGAGAGACTTGAAAAAATTAGACGATTTGTGACAGATTATCAAATCGGTACACAAGAAGAAATCGTAGAACATTTGAAAGAAGCAGGCATCACTGCCACTCAAGCGACGGTATCACGAGATATCAAAGAACTAGGTATTGTCAAAATTCCTTTGAGAGACAATACCTATGTCTATGAATTGCCAAAATCAATCGTGAAAAGTTTGCAACTGGCTGAAGACAATATTGAGTCAGCAGAATTGATGGACAAGATGATCAATCTCCAAGTTATCCCAGGAAATACAGCTTTTGTAAAAGCTCAGTTAATTGAGACTTTTGCTGACAAGATTTTTAACTGTTTAGCTGATGATAGCTCGATTTTAGTCATTGCCAGAAGTGAAAGTCTAGCTGAGGAAATCTTTGAACAAGTAAAAAATTGGTAGGTCTATATGTTACTTGAAATTTCGATAAAAAACTTTGCCATTATTGAGGCTATTTCCCTCAATTTTGAAAAGGGAATGACTGTCCTGACTGGTGAAACAGGTGCAGGGAAGTCAATTATCATTGATGCCATGAATATGATGTTGGGAGCTCGTGCGACGACAGATGTTATTCGTCATGGTGCGCCAAAGGCAGAGATAGAGGGGCTTTTCTCAGTCGAGAATAGTCGCCTTTTACAGGAAATTTTTGATGAGCAAGGTTTGGAAATGGGGGATGAAATCATCATCCGTCGGGAAATTCTGCAAAATGGTCGTAGTATCAGCCGTGTCAATGGCCAGATGGTCAATCTGTCTGTATTGCGTGCTATTGGGCAACATCTGGTTGATATTCATGGTCAACATGACCAAGAAGAGTTAATGCGTCCTCAACTGCATATCCAGATGTTGGATGAATTCGGTGACGTAGCTTTTTGGGAATTGAAAGAAACCTATCAAACGAGTTTTGATGCCTATCGAAAAATGCGCAAGCAGGTTCTGGAAGTCAAGAAAAACCAACAGGAACACAAGGCTCGTATCGAAATGTTGGAATTTCAAATGGCAGAGATTGAGGCAGCAAACTTGCAGGCTGGAGAAGATTTGGCTCTCAATCAAGAGCGAGATAAACTGCTCAACCATAAAAATATTGCGGATACACTGACCAATGCCTACAGTATGTTGGACAATGAAGACTTTTCAAGTCTGGCCAATGTTCGTTCAGCCATGAATGACATGGAAAGTGTCGAAGAGTATGACCCTGAATACCGTGAAATTTCAAGCTCTCTGTCTGAGACTTATTATGTCTTAGAAGACATTAGCAAGCGTCTGGAAGCTATTATTGAGGCTCTTGATTTTGACGGCAATCGTCTCATGCAGGTTGAGAATCGTTTGGATCTCCTTCATACTATTACCCGTAAGTATGGTGGGACTGTAGACGATGTCTTGCTTTATTTTGCCAAGATTACAGAAGAGTACAATCTCTTGACAGGCAACAACCTTTCTTCTGAAGACATGGAAGCAGAGCTTAAGAAGTTAGAAGTCAATCTTGTCGATTTGGCTGGTCAACTTGCCTCTGCTCGTCATGACTTGGCCCAGCAGCTCGAAGCTGAGATTAAACAAGAACTGCAAGATCTTTATATGGAAAAAGCCCAGTTTCAGGTTCGTTTTAGCAAGGGCAAATTCAGTCGTGAGGGAAATGAAACGGTCGAATTTTACATTTCAACCAACCCTGGTGAAGACTTTAAACCCTTGGTCAAGGTTGCTTCTGGAGGGGAATTATCTCGTCTCATGCTAGCCATTAAGTCTGCCTTTTCTCGTAAAGAAGGCAAGACCAGCATAGTCTTTGATGAAGTGGATACAGGAGTTTCAGGTCGTGTAGCTCAGGCAATTGCACAGAAGATTCATAAAATTGGCCAGCATGGTCAGGTTCTGGCTATTTCCCATTTGCCACAAGTGATTGCGATTGCAGATTATCAATTCTTTATTGAGAAGATTAGCAATGAGCATTCAACGGTTTCGACTGTTCGACTCTTGACGGTTGAAGAGCGAGTGGAGGAAGTTGCCAAGATGTTGGCAGGTGATGATGTGACAGAAGCTGCCCTGACGCAAGCTAGAGAATTGTTGAGAAACAGGGAGAAATAAGATGACAGACTATTATGTAATTGGAGATGTTCACGGAAAAGCTGGGATGCTAGAAGACCTTCTCAAAACATGGGATGGTCAGACCCAGCTGCTCTTTCTAGGGGACTTGATTGACCGTGGTGAAGATAGTCGCCGTGTTCTTGAAATGGTCAAGGACTTAGTGGACAATCAAGGGGCTATCTGTTTATCAGGAAACCACGAGTATATGTTTCTGACTTGGCTCGATGACCCAGAAGAAAGCTATGACCACTATCGTCGTAATGGTGGTGATACAACCATTAACTCTATCCTAGGTCGTCCCTTGGATGCACCGGTTGATGGAGTAGAAGATGCCAAGCGTGTTGCTACTGAAGCGGCAGATTTGGTCGAATTTATTCGTCAAATGCCTTTTGTGGTAGAGACAGATAAGTATATCTTTGTTCACGCAGGTATTGATTTAACCTTGGACGACTGGCATGAAACCACAGATTATAAAAAAGTCTGGCTTAGAAAACCATTCCACGAGGCAGAAAATCATACTGGGAAAACCATTGTCTTTGGTCATACACCGGTTTATGGTTTATTAAAGCAAGACCGAGGTACAGCTGAACTTTGGACTACAGAAGATGGTAAGATTGGGATGGACGGAGGAGCTGTCTACGGTGGTGTCCTTCACGGGATTGTCTTTACAGACCAAGGAATGACAGAACACCACTTTATCGAAAATGACGGCTTTGTCGCTGAAGATTAGTACTCCTAGCAGGGTATGGTCTTGTCAAAATGTCAAAAACAATTTATAATAAATAGATACCCTGAAAGGAAGAGAATCATGAACTTAGAAGAATTGAAAAAACGACAGGAGAAGATTCGTAACTTCTCTATTATCGCCCATATTGACCATGGAAAGTCGACTCTAGCAGACCGCATTTTGGAAAAGACAGAGACCGTTTCAAGTCGTGAAATGCAGGCCCAACTTTTGGATAGTATGGATTTAGAGCGGGAACGTGGGATTACCATTAAGTTGAATGCCATAGAGCTCAATTACACTGCAAAAGATGGGGAAACTTATATTTTTCACTTGATTGACACACCAGGGCACGTTGACTTCACCTATGAAGTTTCCCGTTCGCTAGCTGCCTGTGAAGGAGCGATTTTGGTGGTCGATGCTGCTCAAGGAATTGAGGCTCAAACCCTTGCCAACGTTTATCTGGCTTTGGATAATGATTTGGAAATCATGCCAGTCATTAACAAGATTGACCTGCCGGCTGCAGACCCTGAGCGCGTGCGTACAGAGATTGAAGATGTCATTGGTTTGGATGCCAGTGAAGCAGTTTTGGCTTCTGCCAAGGCTGTTATCGGTATTGAAGAAATCCTCGAGCAAATTGTAGAAAAAGTTCCAGCACCAACAGGTGATGTGACAGCACCGCTTAAGGCCTTAATTTTCGACTCTGTTTATGATGCTTACCGTGGGGTTATTCTCCAAGTGCGTGTCATGGATGGGGTGGTTAAACCTGGAGATAAGATTCAGCTTATGAGCAATGGCAAGACTTTTGATGTTACGGAAGTCGGTATCTTTACACCCAAGGCAGTTGGTCGTGATTTCCTTGCGACTGGTGACGTTGGTTATATTGCAGCTTCTATCAAGACGGTTCAGGATACTCGTGTGGGTGATACTGTTACCTTGGCAACCAATCCTGCGGCAGAGCCATTACATGGTTACAAGCAGATGAATCCTATGGTCTTTGCGGGTCTCTATCCTATCGAGTCAAACAAGTACAATGATCTGCGTGAAGCCCTTGAAAAATTGCAACTGAATGATGCTAGTCTTCAGTTTGAACCAGAAACATCTCAGGCCCTTGGATTTGGTTTCCGTTGTGGTTTCCTTGGACTGCTTCATATGGATGTTATCCAAGAACGTTTGGAACGTGAGTTCAACATCGACCTCATCATGACAGCTCCGTCTGTTATTTATAAGGTCAACTTGACCGACGGCGAGTCTATGGATGTGTCTAACCCATCTGAGTTTCCAGACCCAACTAAGATTGCGACCATCGAAGAACCATATGTCAAAGCACAGATCATGGTACCGCAAGAGTTTGTCGGAGCAGTAATGGAATTGGCTCAGCGCAAGCGTGGAGACTTTGTGACGATGGATTATATTGATGATAACCGTGTCAATGTTATCTATCAAATTCCGCTTGCTGAAATTGTCTTTGACTTCTTTGATAAGCTTAAGTCTTCGACACGTGGTTATGCAAGCTTTGACTACGAATTGTCAGAGTATCGTCCATCTAAGCTAGTGAAAATGGATATCCTTCTCAATGGAGACAAGGTGGATGCCCTTAGCTTCATCGTTCACAAGGATTTTGCTTACGAACGTGGAAAACTCATCGTTGATAAGCTTAAGAAAATTATCCCTCGCCAACAATTTGAGGTGCCAATTCAAGCAGCTATTGGACACAAGATTGTCGCTCGTACTGATATCAAGGCCCTTCGTAAGAACGTACTTGCTAAGTGTTACGGTGGTGACGTTTCTCGTAAACGTAAACTCCTTGAAAAACAAAAAGCTGGTAAGAAGCGTATGAAAGCCATCGGATCAGTTGAAGTCCCACAAGAAGCCTTCCTCAGCGTCTTGAGCATGGATGAAGAGTAAGTTATCAGAAATACCTTTCCTTCTTCATAGGAAATTTATATAAGAATCAATAGTAAAGTAGGCTTAAATGGTCTGCTTTTTTTATTTCTAGAACAGAAAAAATGTTTGAAATGTTTGTTTATGTGTTTGTTTTTTAACAAGAAATTATAAAAACAACAAAAATATAAAAAAAGAGACAAAAAACAACATAAAATCGTTGACAACGGTTTCATATAGTGTTATACTTATGGCATAAAGTTAATGGAAAGAAGGGAAAACCTTATGGGATTAGATTATTTCTTTGACAAAAACCTTGTGTTTTGCTTAGAAGCGGATAATCAAGAACATCTCTTTGATCAGGTTGCAACCTTATTGGAAGAACGAGAAATCGTGACTCCAACCTATCGTGAAGCCTTGATCACGCGTGAAAAGTCATTTCCAACTGGCTTAGATATGGAATTTTTGGGTAAGGATTTGCCGAATGTGGCTATTCCTCATACAGATATTGTTCATAATCTAGCTGAAAAAGTTGTGGTCGTTCGATTAGAGAAACCGGTGACTTTCCATAATATGATTGCGCCAGATAAGGAAGTAGAAGTATCCTTGCTCTTCTTTATCATCAATAACTCGAGTTCAAGTCAAACCAACATTCTTGCTCAGTTGATGGACTTCTTTACTGGAAATGGTCATCTTGAAGACCTATCAAAAATTTCTGAACCAGAAGCCCTCTATGCTTATATCGCTGAAGCAATCGCTTAATCTTGTCTATTAAAAATATTAAATCGGAGGAGATCCATATGATTAAAATTCTTGCTGCCTGCGGTGCAGGTGTTAACTCAAGCCACCAAATTAAAAGTGCTCTTGAAGAAGAACTTTCAAACCGTGGTTACGATGTGCACTGTGATGCAGTCATGGTCAAAGACGTTAACGAAGACCTTATCAAAGGTTATGACATCTTCACACCAATTGCTGCGACAGACCTTGGTTTTGACCCAGGTATTCCAGTTATCGAAGCTGGACCAATCTTATTCCGTATCCCAGCTATGAGTGCTCCAGTATATGATAATATTGAAGCAGCTATCAAAGAACACGGGTTAAGCTAATTTTAATTTGTTAACATTCATATAACATAAAAAAGGGAGGAACTGTTATGGATGCAATCTTTGACCTAATCAAAGAGGTCTTTACACCCGTCTTAGATATGGGTGGTCCTGTCATCATGTTAATCATTTTGACATTATTGGCTTTACTTTTTGGAGTGAAATTCTCCAAAGCGCTTGAAGGTGGTATCAAACTTGCCATCGCTCTTACAGGTATCGGTGCCATCATCGGTATGCTAAACACTGCTTTCTCAGCGTCGCTTGCAAAATTCGTTGAAAACACTGGTATTCAATTGAGTATTACCGACGTTGGTTGGGCACCACTTGCTACAATCACTTGGGGTTCTGCTTGGACACTTTACTTCTTGCTCATCATGTTGATTGTCAACATAGTGATGCTTGCAATGAAGAAAACAGATACACTTGACGTTGATATCTTCGATATCTGGCACTTGTCTATCACAGGTCTTTTGATTAAATGGTATGCAGACAACAATGGTGTGAGCCAAGGGGTTTCACTTTTGATTGCTACAGCAGCTATCGTCCTTGTCGGTGTGTTGAAAATTATCAACTCTGACTTGATGAAACCTACATTTGATGACCTTCTTAACGCCCCAAGTTCATCACCAATGACATCAACTCACATGAACTACATGATGAACCCAGTTATCATGGTTTTGGATAAGATTTTTGAAAAATTCTTCCCAGGTCTTGATAAATATGACTTTGATGCTGCTAAATTGAACAAGAAAATCGGTTTCTGGGGTTCTAAATTCTTTATCGGTTTCATCCTTGGTATTGTTATCGGTATTATGGGAACTCCACATCCAATTGCAGGTGTTGAAGATGCAGATAAATGGCGTCTGGTTATTAAAGGATGGTTGTCTCTTGGTTTGACTGCCGGTGTATCTTTGGAACTCTTCTCACTTATCGGTTCATGGTTCATCGCCGCTGTAGAACCACTTTCACAAGGTATTACAAACGTTGCTACTAAACGTCTTCAAGGACGTAAATTCAACATCGGTCTTGACTGGCCATTCATCGCTGGTCGTGCTGAAATCTGGGCTTGTGCTAACGTACTTGCACCAATCATGTTGATTGAAGCTGTGCTTCTTTCAAAAGTTGGAAATGGTATCTTGCCACTCGCAGGTATCATCGCTATGGGTGTTACTCCAGCTCTCTTGGTTGTAACACGTGGTAAATTGCTCCGTATGATTATCTTCGGAACTCTCTTGTTGCCACTCTTCCTTCTTTCAGGTACTCTTATCGCACCATTTGCAACAGAACTTGCTAAAGGTGTAGGTGCCTTCCCAGCAGGTGTGAGTGAAACTCAATTGATTACTCACTCAACTCTTGAAGGACCAATCGAAAAACTTCTTGGTTGGACAATTGGTAACACTACAACAGGTGATATCAAAGCAATCCTTGGTGCAGTAGTCTTCCTTGTATTCTATATCGGTATCTTTGCTTGGTACAGAAAACAAATGATCAAACGTAACGAAGAGTACGCAGCAAAAGCAAAATAATGCGCTCCTATAAAATGTAAGCTCAATGAAAATCAAAGAGCAAACTAGGAAGCTAGCCGCAGGCTGTACTAAAGTACGGCAAGGCGACACTGACGAAGTTTGAATTGGATTTTCGCAGAGTGTAAATTGTTGAAACTAGGTTGTCATACCATTAGGAGTGACAGCCTAGTTTTTTATAAACTATCAAGAAATCGGAGAAAATAATGGTAATTGAATTAAAATCAGAACAATTAAGAGTTGAATTTAACAGTTTTGGTGGGGCTCTTTCTTCTATAAAAGATGCTGAGGGACTGGAGTATTTGTGGCAAGGGGATGCTACTTATTGGAGTGGACAAGCTCCTGTTCTCTTCCCCATTTGTGGTTCTTTGAGAGAGGATACAGCCGTCTATATAGATGAGAAGGGGCAAGAAAGCAAAGGAAAGATTCCTCGTCATGGTTTGGTTCGTAAGAAAGAATTTGAATTAGTTGAACAGACAGACAAGAGTGTAACTTTTGCAATTGAAGACGATGAGAATAGCTATCAAAACTATCCCTATCATTTCCGTTTAGAGATCACTTATATCCTTACTGGAAAGACAGTACGGACTCAATACAAGATTTTCAATAAAGAAACTAGTAAGGTCATGCCTTACTTTATTGGTGGCCATCCAGGATTTAATTGTCCTCTGCTTGATGATGAAGTCTATGAAGATTACTATTTAGAGTTTGAGAAAGAAGAGACTTGCTCTGTTCCACGCCCTTTCCCAGAAACGGGTATGCTGGATTTTCAAGATAGAAGTCCATGGTTAAAGGGGCAAAAAGAAATAAATCTTAGTTATGAACTTTTCAGCACAGATGCAGTTACCTTAGATGAATTGCAATCTAGAACAATTGCCCTTCGTTCTCGTAAACATGATAAGGGATTGAAAGTGAACTTTGCAGAGTTCTCAAACCTCATTATATGGTCAACTTTGAATAAAGGACCTTTCATTGCTTTTGAACCATGGTCTGGCTTGTCAACATCCCTTGAAGAAGGAGATTATTTAGAAGATAAGAAGAATGTTCGTCTCCTAGAACCTGGTCAAGTGGATCAAATTGGTTTTGACATTGAAATTTTTTAGTTAAAAAACACAAAAACAAACATTAACTGTTGACTTTTTTTAAAAATAGGAGTATATTATGTTTGTAAAGAACAAATGATGTTTGTAACAAACAAATAATCACTTGTTATATTCTCTTTCGTGGAGAAAGATTATTTCTAGGGAACTGGTTTCCTAAACTTGAATAAGGTGACATTCATCTCATTCAATCCAATTTGTCAATAAACTGCTAGAAAGCTTTTGTAGGTTAACTGCTAACTATAAAAGGTTTTACTAGCCTAGAAAAATAAAAGGAGTATACAATATGTCTATTGTTATCGGTGCAGATGCTGCAGGTTTGAGATTGAAAGAAGTTGTGAAAGACTTCTTGGAAAAAGAAAACTTCCACGTTGTGGATGTTACAGCTGAAGGTCAAGACTTTGTTGATGTGACTCTTGCTGTTGCTGCAGAAGTAAACAAAGAAGAACAAAACCTTGGTATCGTGATTGATGCTTATGGAGCTGGTCCATTTATGGTTGCCACTAAGATCAAAGGAATGGTTGCTGCAGAAGTATCTGACGAACGTTCAGCTTATATGACTCGTGGACACAACAACTCACGTATGATCACTATGGGTGCACAACTTGTCGGTGATGAATTGGCTAAAAACATTGCTAAAGGATTTGTTAACGGTAAATACGATGGTGGACGTCACCAAATTAGGGTCGATATGTTGAACAAAATGTGCTAATACTCTTCAAAAATCAAGATAATCTGTTGTCAGCTCACTTTAGCTAACCTCAGTTATGCTTGCAGCTCGCTTCCTAAGCTAATCTTGATTTTTCTTGAGTAGGGATAAATGATATTAGATTTATATAATTAATCGGAGGGAATAACTAATGAGAATTGCAATTGGATGTGACCACATCGTAACAGATGAAAAAATGGCGGTTTCAGAATTTTTGAAATCAAAAGGATATGAAGTCATTGACTTTGGTACATATGACCATACACGTACTCACTACCCAATCTTTGGTAAAAAAGTAGGGGAAGCAGTAACTAGTGGTCAAGCTGATCTTGGAGTATGTATCTGTGGTACTGGTGTTGGTATCAACAACGCTGTAAATAAAGTTCCTGGTGTTCGTTCGGCCTTGGTTCGTGATATGACAACAGCCCTTTATGCTAAAGAACAATTGAACGCCAACGTTATCGGTTTTGGTGGTAAGATTACTGGTGAATTGCTCATGTGTGACATCATTGAAGCTTTCATCCATGCTGAATACAAACCAACTGAAGAAAACAAAAAATTGATTGCGAAAATTGAACACGTTGAAAGTCACAATGCTCAACAAACAGACGCAAACTTCTTCACTGAATTCCTTGAAAAATGGGATCGCGGAGAATACCACGACTAAGAGGTGATCTATGATTTTAACAGTCACAATGAACCCATCCATTGATATTTCCTATCCCTTGGATGAGTTGAAGATTGATACTGTCAATCGTGTGGTGGACGTAACCAAAACGGCTGGTGGTAAGGGCCTCAATGTTACCCGAGTACTTTCAGAATTTGGGGATTCTGTTCTTGCTACTGGTTTAGTGGGTGGTAAACTTGGTGAGTTTTTGGTTGAAAATATCGATAATCAAGTAAAGAAAGATTTCTTCTCAATTCAGGGGGAAACTCGTAACTGTATCGCTATTCTTCATGGAGATAACCAAACAGAAGTTCTTGAAAAAGGTCCTGAAGTATTGGAACAGGAAGGTCAAGACTTTTTGGAACATTTCAAAAAACTCTTGGAGTCAGTTGAAGTAGTCGCTATCTCAGGTAGTCTGCCAGCTGGCCTTCCAGTTGATTACTATGCGAGCTTGGTAGAACTTGCTAATCAAGCTGGCAAGCCTGTTGTTTTGGACTGCTCTGGTGCAGCACTTCAGGCGGTTCTTGAATCACCACATAAACCAACAGTAATCAAACCAAATAATGAGGAATTGTCTCAGCTTCTTGGAAGAGAAGTTTCTGAAGATTTGGATGAATTAAAAGAAGTCCTTCAAGAACCTTTGTTTGCAGGTATTGAATGGATTATCGTTTCACTTGGTGCCAACGGTGCTTTTGCCAAACATGGTGACACTTTCTACAAGGTAGATATTCCTAGAATTCAGGTGGTAAATCCTGTTGGATCTGGAGACTCTACTGTGGCAGGAATTTCTTCAGGACTTCTTCACAAAGAATCGGATGCAGAATTACTCATCAAGGCAAATGTCCTTGGTATGCTTAATGCTCAAGAAAAAATGACTGGTCATGTCAACATGACCAACTATCAAGCTCTATATGATCAATTAATAGTAAAAGAGGTATAAAATGGCTTTAACAGAACAAAAACGTGCACGCTTAGAAAAACTTTCTGATGAAAATGGAATCATCTCAGCACTTGCATTTGACCAACGTGGTGCTTTGAAACGCCTCATGGCTCAACACCAAACAGAAGAACCAACTGTGGCTCAAATGGAAGAACTTAAAGTCTTGGTAGCAGATGAATTGACTAAATACGCTTCATCAATGCTTCTTGACCCTGAGTATGGACTTCCAGCAACTAAAGCTCTTGATGAAAAAGCTGGTCTTCTCCTTGCTTATGAAAAAACAGGTTATGATACAACAAGCACAAAACGCTTGCCAGACTGCTTGGATGTTTGGTCTGCAAAACGTATTAAAGAAGAAGGTGCAGATGCAGTTAAATTCTTGCTTTACTATGACGTAGATAGCTCAGACGAACTCAATCAAGAAAAACAAGCCTACATCGAACGCATCGGTTCTGAGTGTGTGGCTGAAGATATCCCATTCTTCCTTGAAATCCTTGCTTACGATGAAAAAATTGCTGACGCTGGTTCTGTAGAATACGCGAAAGTAAAACCACACAAAGTTATCGGTGCTATGAAAGTCTTCTCAGACCCACGCTTTAACATTGATGTCTTGAAAGTAGAAGTTCCTGTTAACATTAAATATGTTGAAGGCTTCGCTGAAGGTGAAGTAGTTTATACACGTGAAGAAGCAGCAGCCTTCTTCAAAGCACAAGATGAAGCAACTAACTTGCCATACATCTACTTGAGTGCTGGTGTATCAGCTAAACTCTTCCAAGATACTCTTGTATTTGCTCATGAATCAGGTGCAAACTTTAACGGAGTTCTTTGTGGCCGTGCTACATGGGCTGGATCTGTTGAAGCTTACATCAAAGATGGTGAAGCAGCAGCTCGCGAATGGCTTCGAACAACTGGATTTGAAAATATTGATGAGCTCAATAAAGTTCTTCAAACAACAGCGACTTCATGGAAAGAACGCGTGTAAGAAAGTCCTCCTAGGTTAGGAACATGAAACTAAAAAATTTTTAAAAAAAGTTGTATGTAAAGGTTTACAAAATAACTTACTTGTGCTATACTTAAATCACAAGTTAATACAAGGTGAGTGTTACTAAGTAATATTAGGCATGATCACAGGTGAATTAGGAATCGGATGATTTTCTAGTTCATTTGTGGTCATTTTTTGTACTCATATACCTTTAAGATATAAAAGGAGGTTGACATGTATCGAATTTTAAATCCAATGAATCACAATGTCTCGCTTGTCAGAAATGATAAGGGAGAAGAGGTGATTGTAATTGGTAAGGGGATTGCATTTGGAAAGAAGAAGGGAGATTTGATTGCTGAAAATCAGGTTGAGAAAATCTTTCGGATGAAGACCGAAGAGTCCAGAGAAAACTTTATGGCTCTCCTCAAAGATGTTCCGCTTGATTTTATCACAGTGACTTATGAGATTATTGATAAGCTTTCCAAGAAATATCATTATCCGATTCAAGAGTATCTCTATGTAACCTTGACAGATCATATTTACTGTTCTTGCCAAGCTCTAGCACAAGGAAGGTACAAGGATAGTAATCTGCCAGATATTTCTGCTAAGTATCCTATAGCTTTTCAAATCGCAAATGAAGCTTTTGAAATTTACCGTCAGAAGCTAGCAGATCATTTTCCTAAGGACGAAATTATTCGGATTGCTTATCATTTCATCAATGCCGAAGGTGAAAATGAAGTGGAACTTGTGGAGTCGATTGATAAGAGGAAAGAAATTCTCAGGAATGTTGAGGAAGTTCTAAAAGATTACGCTATTCAACGTACAAAAGAGAATAATCATTTCTATGATCGCTTTATGATACATCTAAATTATTTCTTGGATTATTTAGACAGATCTAGAGATGATAACCAATCGCTTCTGGATATGGAAGATCATATTAAACAATCCTATCCAAAAGCCTTCGAGATTGGTTCCAAGATTTATGATGTGATTACGCAACATACGGGTCTTGATTTGTATAAAAGTGAACGAGTTTATCTAGTTCTACATATCCAACGTTTATTGTCATAAAAATTTATTTAAAATTATATAAGGAGAATTCTATCATGAATAGAGAAGAAGTAACATTGTTAGGTTTTGAAATCGTAGCCTATGCTGGCGATGCTCGTTCAAAACTATTGGAAGCTTTAAAGGCTGCTGAAGCTGGTGATTTTGCAAAAGCGGATAGCTTAGTTGAGGAAGCTGGTTCTTGTATTGCAGAGGCTCACCACGCCCAAACAAGTCTATTGACTAAGGAAGCAGCTGGTGAGGACTTAGCTTATAGTGTAACCATGATGCATGGCCAAGACCACTTGATGACAACCATCTTGTTAAAAGATTTGATGCACCACTTAATCGAACTCTACAAGAGAGGAGTTAAATAATGAATAAACTAATTGCATTTATCGAGAAAGGAAAGCCTTTCTTTGAAAAACTATCTCGTAATATCTATCTTCGTGCTATTCGTGATGGTTTCATTGCAGGTATGCCTGTTATTCTCTTCTCAAGTATCTTTATCTTAATCGCCTTTGTACCAAACTCATGGGGCTTTAAATGGTCTGATGAAGTTGTAGCCTTTCTGATGAAACCCTATAGCTATTCTATGGGTATTCTGGCTCTCTTGGTAGCTGGTACAACAGCTAAGTCATTGACTGACTCAGTCAACCGTAGCATGGAGAAAACCAATCAAATCAACTATATGTCAACACTGTTAGCAGCGATTGTTGGTTTGTTGATGTTAGCAGCTGATCCTATCGAAAATGGTCTAGCTACTGGCTTCTTGGGGACAAAAGGTTTACTTTCAGCCTTCCTTGCTGCCTTTGTTACTGTAGCCATCTATAAGGTTTGTGTTAAAAACAACGTCACTATTCGTATGCCTGACGAAGTTCCACCAAATATCTCACAAGTCTTTAAAGATGTGATTCCATTCACTCTCTCAGTTGTTTCTCTTTATGCTCTTGATTTACTAGCTCGTCATTTTGTTGGTGCTAGTGTAGCAGAATCAATCGGTAAATTCTTTGCACCACTCTTCTCTGCAGCTGATGGCTATCTTGGTATTACCATTATCTTTGGTGCCTTTGCCTTCTTCTGGTTTGTTGGGATCCATGGTCCATCTATCGTTGAACCTGCTATCGCAGCTATTACCTATGCAAATGCCGAAGTCAACTTGAACCTTCTCCAACAAGGTATGCACGCTGACAAGATTCTTACTTCTGGTACACAAATGTTTATCGTTACCATGGGTGGTACTGGTGCGACACTGGTTGTTCCATTCATGTTCATGTGGTTGACAAAATCGAAACGTAACCGTGCAATCGGACGTGCTTCAGTAGTTCCTACCTTCTTTGGTGTAAATGAACCAATCTTGTTTGGTGCACCTCTTGTACTGAATCCAATCTTCTTTATTCCATTTATTTTTGCTCCAATCGCAAACGTTTGGATCTTCAAATTCTTTATTGAAACTCTTGGAATGAACTCATTTACTGCTAATCTACCATGGACAACTCCAGCTCCACTAGGTCTAGTTCTTGGTACTAACTTCCAAGTTCTATCATTCATTCTTGCTGCCCTTCTAATCGTGGTTGACGTAGTCATTTACTATCCATTCCTTAAAGTCTATGATGAACAAATTCTTGAAGAAGAGCGTTCAGGTAAATCTAATGATGAATTGAAAGAAAAAGTTGCTGCAAACTTCAACACTGCAAAAGCAGATGCTATTCTTGAAAAAGCTGGTGTAGAAGCAGCACAAAATACAATCACTGAAGAAACAAATGTCCTCGTTCTCTGTGCAGGTGGAGGGACAAGTGGACTTCTTGCGAATGCTTTGAATAAGGCAGCTGCAGAATACAATGTTCCTGTGAAAGCAGCAGCAGGTGGCTATGGTGCTCACCGTGAAATGTTGCCAGAGTTTGATCTTGTTATCCTTGCCCCTCAAGTGGCTTCAAACTTTGAAGATATGAAAGCAGAAACCGATAAACTCGGTATTAAACTTGCCAAGACAGAAGGCGCTCAATACATCAAATTAACCCGTGATGGAAAAGGTGCTCTTGCATTTGTACAAGCTCAATTCGATTAACGATAGGGACTGTGAAACAGTCTCCTATCCTTACGGAAATCGCTATGGCGGATTTCCTAATCGCCTTGTTAATTCGTCGGTAAAAAGATATCGTTTTTACCTCCTCATGTCACAATTTGGTGACTCGGTACAAGAAGTGAGATGGAGAAGGATGGCTCACTGACTCCTCTCCTCTCACTTTTACTTTATTTAAATCATGAAATAGGTGAAAAAAATGACAAAAACACTTCCCAAAGACTTTATTTTTGGTGGCGCAACAGCTGCCTATCAGGCAGAAGGTGCTACACATACTGATGGTAAAGGACCAGTAGCGTGGGATAAATATCTTGAAGATAACTATTGGTACACTGCAGAACCAGCCAGTGATTTTTACAATCGATATCCAGTTGACCTCAAGCTAGCAGAAGAGTATGGTGTCAATGGCATTCGAATTTCTATTGCCTGGTCACGTATTTTCCCGACTGGTTACGGCCAAGTAAATGCTAAAGGTGTTGAATTTTATCATAATCTATTTGCAGAGTGTCACAAACGTCATGTTGAGCCTTTTGTAACTCTTCATCACTTTGACACGCCAGAAGCTCTCCACTCAAATGGAGACTTCTTAAACCGTGAAAATATCGAACACTTTGTAGACTACGCTGCCTTTTGTTTTGAAGAATTTCCAGAAGTAAACTATTGGACAACCTTTAATGAAATTGGGCCAATTGGTGATGGTCAATACTTGGTTGGTAAATTCCCTCCAGGTATTCAGTACGACCTTGCCAAAGTTTTCCAATCGCACCACAATATGATGGTTTCTCATGCGCGTGCAGTCAAGCTATATAAAGATAAAGGTTATAAAGGTGAAATTGGTGTTGTTCACGCTCTCCCAACCAAGTACCCACTTGATCCTAAAAATCCAGCAGATGTTATTGCGGCAGAGTTGGAAGACATTATCCATAACAAATTTATCTTGGATGCAACTTATCTGGGTCACTACTCTGAAAAGACCCTGGCAGGGGTAGAGGCTATCTTGGCTGCCAATGGTGGAAAGCTTGACTTGCGTGACGAAGATTTCGAAGTATTAGAAGCCGCAAAAGACTTGAATGACTTCCTTGGAATCAATTACTATATGAGTGACTGGATGGAAGCCTTTGATGGAGAAACTGAAATTATCCATAATGGTAAGGGTGAGAAAGGAAGTTCTAAATACCAAATCAAAGGTGTTGGTCGTCGTGTAGCTCCTGATTATGTACCACGTACGGATTGGGATTGGATTATCTACCCTCAAGGTTTGTATGATCAAATCATGCGAGTGAAGAAAGATTATCCGAACTACAAGAAGATTTACATCACTGAAAATGGTCTTGGATATAAAGATGAGTTCATTGATAACACTGTTTACGATGATGGCCGTATTGATTATGTCAAACAACACTTGGAAGTATTATCTGATGCTATTGCAGATGGAGCTAATGTAAAAGGTTACTTCATTTGGTCATTAATGGATGTCTTCTCATGGTCAAATGGGTATGAGAAACGTTATGGTCTCTTCTATGTAGACTTTGAAACGCAAGAACGTTATCCAAAGAAATCAGCTCACTGGTACAAGAAAGTAGCGGAAACTCAGATTATAGACTAGTAGATTTAGTCATTAGATATAGAATTTTAGTGAGGCAAAAAGATGTTCAAAGATTTTATTCAATCAATTTATGAAAAAGTTTATATTATCAATTTTGATAAATGTTCTCAAATACCTTGTTTGACGAATGAAGAACTGAAAAGCCTTGGGAAATGGTATGTCTCGACCGGTAAAGAATGGATTTGTCATTCAGATTATGAGCTGGAAGAATTTAAAAATCTATTTTTAAATTTTATCAATCCTGAAGAATGGGATACTATCTCCTTTGATTCAGATTTTATGCCGTTTCAACAATCGTAACCAATTTCCAAAAAAGTTAAATCTTATATCTAGTACTCTGCAAAACTTTTATCTAATCACGTTGCTTATACTCAATGAAAATCAAAGAGAAACTTTAAACTAGAAAGCAAGTCGCAGATTTCTCAATGCATAGCTTTGAGGTGGCAGATAAAGCAATTGGGCAAAAGTCTTTAACGCAGAAAAACGCATAATATCAGGTGTTGAAAAACCTTGATACTATGCGTTTTATTGTGGGAAGATTTACTTCTGAAATTGAGTTGTTAGCCAGAATCTTTCAGTTTATTAAGGCTTGATGACTTTAGTAAGTTTAGATAGCTCAAAAAGGATTGAATCACTTAGTTTAGAATCTGAAACAATAGTATCAAGATTTGATACATTATAAAAAGTATAAAAATCAAACTTATTGAACTTACTATGATCTGCGAGCAAATATTTTTTATTAGAATTATTTAAAGCGATGCGTTGAGCCTCTCCCTCTTCCTCGCTAAAAGTAGCTAGAGCTCCGTTTTGAATACCATTACAGCTAACGAAAGCTTTAGAAAATTGGAGATTAGAGAGATTTTGTAGGGTCAATGTGCCAACAAAAGCACCTGTAATATCGCGATAATTTCCACCTATCAAAATCAAATCTGTTAATTTTCGTTCGCTTAAAATCAGAAAAACAGGTAGACTGTTGGTCACGACGCGGATATTGTCAATAGGCAACTCACGTGCAAAAAATTCTAATGTTGTTCCTGGTCCAATGAAAATAGTTTCTCTTTCTTCTACTAGACTGCCTGCAAAACGGGCTATTTCTTGTTTTTCTGCGATTTGTAAGCTTTGTTTTTCTATATTGGAACGTTCATTGTTTAAAATGGAACCTGTGCGAATTTTCTCAGCTCCCCCGTGCACACGAACAAGTAAATCCTTGTCAGCTAACTCTTGCAAGTAGCGTCTAGCAGTCATATCTGATACATCCAAGCGAGTCATGATTTCTTTTACAGTAATAGTTCCCTTTGTATTTACCGTTTCTAGAATATTATCTAGTTTTTCCTGCTTTAACATCCTTATCACCTCTATTTCTATTACTATTTTATCATAAAGTATTCAATCAATCAATTTAAAAAACAAAAGAAAACAAAAACAAAAACATCATGGTTGTTTTAAACAAAGCATGATGTTTTTTATCACTTATAAAATAGATGACCTTAGTCCAAACCGTAATTGTAGTCATCGTCTTGCATGGCTTCAACTTCACCAAGGAGGTAACCATTTCCGACTTGAGAGAAGAAGTCGTGGTTAGATGTCCCTGTTGAAATACCGTTCATAACGATTGGGTTCACATCATCTGCTGAATCTGGGAAGAGTGGATCTTGTCCCAGGTTCATGAGAGCCTTGTTAGCATTGTAGCGAAGGAAGGTTTTGACTTCTTCCGTCCAACCAACACCGTCATAGAGGCTTTCTGTGTAGCCTTCTTCATTTTCATAAAGAGTGTAGAGCAGGTCGTACATCCAATCCTTGAGTTTTTCTTGCTCTTCTTCAGGCAATTCATTGAAACCGAGTTGGAATTTGTAACCAATGTAGGTTCCGTGAACAGACTCATCACGAATAATCAGTTTGATGATTTCCGCAACGTTGGCTAGTTTGTTATTACCAAGATAGTAGAGCGGCGTGAAGAAACCAGAGTAGAAGAGGAAGGTTTCAAGGAAGACACTGGCAACTTTCTTTTCAAGTGGGCTACCGTTGAGGTAGATTTCGTTGACAATCTCAGCCTTCTTTTGTAGGTAAGGATTGGTATTGGTCCATTCGAAAATTTCTTCAATCTCAGCCTTAGTATTCAAGGTAGAAAAGATTGATGAGTAAGATTTAGCGTGAACAGATTCCATAAATTGGATGTTATTGAAAACAGCTTCCTCATGTGGTGTACGGATGTCTGCGCGAAGGGCTTGAACCCCAGTTTCAGATTGCATGGTATCCAAAAGTGTCAAACCACCAAAGACTTTTCCTACCAAGTCTTTTTCTACATTTGATAGCTTTCTCCAGTCATCCAAGTCATTTGACAAAGGAATACGTGTATCAAGCCAGAATTGCTCCGTCAGTTTTTCCCAAGTTGATTTGTCGATGACATCTTCGATGGCATTCCAGTTAATGGCTTTGTAGTAAGTTTCCATTTTGAAATCTCTTTCTGTGTTTAGTATTGCGAACTCACAATTACTTCTATTTTATCATAATCCTAGAGGAGTATCGCACAAAAAGTCGGAAGCCCGACTTTTTTGTTTTTCCATAGTATAGATGCTTATTCCTGTTTAGTTTAGCAGGGTGAATGAATCACTTATCTGAGAAAATGTAGTTTTCTCAAGCAAAGATTAAATCACACAGCTTTCACATTGGTTAGCACCGACTTCTCCACCATCATCTGTAAAGGTACGGACGTAGTAGATAGACTTGATACCCTTGTTAAAGGCATAGTTACGAAGGATAGACAAGTCACGTGTCGTTTGTTTGTTTTCTTTCTTCCATTCGTAAAGACCTTTTGGAATGTCACTACGCATGAAGAGTGTGAGTGAAAGTCCTTGGTCCACGTGCTCAGTTGCAGCAGCATAGACATCAATCACTTTACGCATATCCATGTCGTAAGCAGAAGTGTAGTAAGGAATGGTTTCTGTTGACAATCCAGCAGCAGGATAGTAGATTTTACCGATTTTCTTTTCTTGACGCTCTTCGATACGTTGCGTAATCGGGTGGATAGAAGCAGAAACGTCGTTGATGTAACTGATAGAACCATTTGGGGCAACAGCTAGACGGTTTTGGTGGTAAAGTCCATCTGCTTGAACCTTGTCGCGAAGTTCAGCCCAATCAGCAGCACTTGGGATAAAGACATCTTTGAAAAGTTCTTTAACACGGTCTGATTTTGGAACAAACTCGCCAGTTACATACTTATCAAAGTAGCTTCCGTTAGCATAGTCTGATTTTTCAAAGTTGTGGAAGGTGATACCACATTCACGCGCAATATTGTTTGACTCAACTAAAGTCCAGTAGTTCATAAGCATGAAGTAGATGCTTGTAAATTCAACAGACTCAGGCGATCCATATTCAATCAGTTGTTGGGCAAGGTAGCTGTGAAGTCCCATAGCACCGAGACCAAAGGTGTGGGCTTGGCTATTTCCATGGTCGATAGTAGGAACAGCTACGATGTGCGAACTATCTGTAACGAAAGTAAGGGCACGAACCATAGCACGGATAGAACGACCAAAGTCAGGTGAAGTCATCATGTTGACCACGTTGGTTGAACCAAGGTTACATGAAACGTCCGTTCCCATTTGAAGGAATTCTTGAGCATCGTTGATCAAGCTTGGTTCTTGGACTTGAAGAATCTCAGAACACAAGTTACTCATGATGATTTTTCCATCAACAGGATTTGCACGGTTAGCCGTATCAATGTTGACTACATAAGGGTAGCCAGACTCTTGTTGCAATTTAGAGATTTCAGTTTCCAAATCACGCGCCTTGATTTTTGTCTTGCGGATTTTTGGATTTGCGACCAATTCATCGTATTTTTCAGTAATGTCGATGTAGTTGAATGGCACACCGTATTCAAGCTCTACAGAGTAAGGGCTGAAGAGGTACATTTCTTCATTTTTACGCGCCAATTCGTAGAATTTATCTGGTACTACAACACCAAGTGATAGGGTTTTGACACGAACTTTTTCATCGGCATTTTCTTTCTTAGTTGAAAGGAAGGCGATGATGTCTGGGTGAAAGACATTGAGGTAAACAACACCGGCACCTTGACGTTGACCCAATTGGTTAGAGTAAGAGAAACTATCTTCGAAGAGTTTCATGACTGGTACGACACCAGAGGCTGCTCCTTCATATCCTTTAATAGGAGCTCCAGCTTCACGAAGGTTGCTGAGGGTAATACCCACTCCACCACCGATACGAGAAAGTTGAAGAGCTGAGTTGATAGAACGTCCGATAGAGTTCATATCATCCGTTACTTGGATCAGGAAGCAAGATACTAACTCCCCACGGCGAGCACGTCCAGCATTCAAGAAGGAAGGAGTAGCAGGTTGGTAGCGTTGGTGGATGATTTCATTGGCAATATCGATTGCAACAGCTTCATTTCCATCAGCAAAATAAAGGGCGTTAAAGAAGACACGGTCTTCCATACTTTCAAGATAGTATTCACCGTCGTTTGTTTTCAAGGCATATTGATTGTAAAATTTATAGGCAGCCATGAAAGACTTGAATTGGAAGTTTTGGTCTTTGATAAATTGATGCAATTCTTCCAAAAATTCTGGACGGTATTTCTTGATAAAGGCTGTTTCGATGTAGTTGTGTTCAATGAGGTAGTTGATTTTATCAGTGATTGAATCAAAAACCATAGTGTTTGGAACTACATTTTCTTTAAAGAAAGCATCCAAGGCTTCCTTATCTTTATGAAGCATGATTTGTCCATTAATAGGACGGTTGATTTCGTTATTGAGACGGAAGTAAGTTACGTCTTCAAGATGTTTTAATCCCATAAAATTTCCCTTATCTAATTACAAAAGAAAGGCTTCTAAGTTAGCCCTAGAAGCAGTTTCTTCTGGATGATGTACTAAGATTATGCTAATTGTTTCAGTTTTCCTGGTTGGAAACCTGAAAAGACTTCAGTTGGTGTTTGGATAACAGGAGCTGCGCTGAAACCGAGCTCTTTAACTTGATCGATGTACTCAGGTTGCTCATCAAGATTGATTTCACGATAAGCGACATTATTACTGTCCAAGAAACGTTTGGTCATTTTACATTGGACACAGTTATTTTTAGAATAAACGGTTACCATTGTGTAACTCCTCTTCAAAATTTAATACTATCTTAGTATATCAGAAATTAAAATTTTGTCAACGATTTGAAACTAAATATAGTGGTCTATTTTTCTGCTCAAGCTCACAAAACACAATATGTAGTGTTTGTTTTGTAAAATGATGATAATTATCCTATAAGTTGTTTTTTGGAAAACTATATCCTGTGTTTTGTTATCTAGAATAGAAGATTTTCAGCAAGTTATCTGAAAGGAAATCGAATAAATCCCATAAAATGCTTGAAAAAAATCCTAGAAGATGATATAATACCAAATTGTAAGGGTTATCACATATAACTCAAAAAAGAAAGAACAAAAGGAGAGTCAAACTATGGCTTCTAAAGATTTCCACGTAGTGGCAGAAACAGGTATTCACGCACGTCCAGCAACATTGTTGGTACAAACTGCTAGCAAATTTGCTTCAGATATCACTCTTGAGTACAAAGGTAAATCAGTTAACCTTAAATCAATTATGGGTGTTATGAGTCTTGGTGTTGGCCAAGGTGCTGACGTAACTATCTCAGCTGAAGGTGCAGATGCAGATGACGCTATCGCTGCAATCTCAGAAACAATGGAAAAAGAAGGATTGGCATAAGGGAAATGACAGAAATGCTTAAAGGAATCGCAGCATCTGACGGTGTTGCAGTTGCAAAAGCATATCTACTCGTTCAACCGGATTTGTCATTCGAGACTGTTTCAGTCGAAGATACAAACGCAGAAGAGGCTCGTTTGGATGTTGCTCTTGAAGCTTCTCAAAACGAGCTTTCTCTTATCCGCGAGAAAGCTGTAGGTACGCTTGGTGAAGAAGCGGCTCAAGTTTTTGACGCTCATTTGATGGTTCTTTCTGACCCAGAATTGATTGGTCAGATTAAAGAAACAATCCGTGCTAAGAAAGTCAATGCAGAAGCAGGTCTTAAAGAAGTGACTGACATGTTCATCACTATCTTTGAGGGTATGGAAGACAACCCATACATGCAAGAACGTGCAGCGGATATCCGCGACGTGACAAAACGTGTATTGGCAAACCTTCTTGGTAAAAAATTGCCAAACCCAGCTTCTATCAATGAAGAAGTAATCGTAATTGCGCATGACTTGACACCATCTGATACAGCTCAATTGGACAAAAACTTTGTAAAAGCTTTTGTAACAAACATCGGTGGACGTACAAGTCACTCAGCTATCATGGCACGTACACTTGAAATTGCAGCTGTATTGGGAACAAATAACATCACTGAAGTAGTGAAAGACGGTGATATCCTTGCCGTTAACGGAATTACTGGTGAAGTGATTATCAACCCAACAGATGAACAAGCGGCAGAATTTAAAGCAGCTGGTGAAGCTTATGCTAAACAAAAAGCTGAATGGGCACTTTTGAAAGATGCTCAAACAGTGACTGCTGACGGTAAACACTTCGAGTTGGCCGCTAACATCGGTACTCCAAAAGACGTTGAAGGTGTTAACAACAACGGTGCTGAAGCTGTTGGACTTTACCGTACAGAGTTCTTGTATATGGATTCTCAAGACTTCCCAACAGAAGACGAGCAGTATGAAGCATACAAGGCTGTTCTTGAGGGAATGAATGGTAAACCAGTCGTTGTTCGTACAATGGATATCGGTGGAGATAAGGAACTTCCTTACTTCGATATGCCACATGAAATGAACCCATTCCTTGGATTCCGTGCCCTTCGTATCTCTATTTCTGAAACTGGAGATGCAATGTTCCGTACACAAATTCGTGCTCTTCTTCGTGCTTCTGTTCATGGTCAATTGCGTATCATGTTCCCAATGGTTGCCCTCTTGAAAGAATTCCGTGCAGCTAAAGCCGTTTATGAAGAAGAAAAAGCAAACCTTCTTGCTGAAGGTGTTGCAGTTGCGGATGACATCCAAGTTGGTATCATGATTGAAATCCCTGCAGCAGCTATGCTTGCAGACCAATTTGCAAAAGAAGTAGACTTTATGTCAATTGGTACAAACGACTTGATCCAATACTCAATGGCAGCAGACCGTATGAACGAGCAAGTTTCATACCTTTACCAACCATATAACCCATCAATCCTTCGCTTGATCAACAATGTTATCAAGGCAGCACACGCTGAAGGTAAATGGGCTGGTATGTGTGGTGAGATGGCTGGTGACCAAAAAGCTGTTCCACTTCTTGTTGGAATGGGCTTGGATGAGTTCTCTATGTCAGCAACATCAGTCCTTCGTACACGTAGCTTGATGAAGAAATTGGACACTGCTAAGATGGAAGAGTACGCTAACCGTGCTCTTACAGAGTGTTCAACAATGGAAGAAGTTCTTGAGCTTCAAAAAGAATACGTTAACTTTGATTAATGTCATTAACCTTGTAACCTAGTTGCAAGGTTTTTTGCTACCTTTTGGAAAAGTATGGTCTTATAAAGTCCACTTTTCAATGAGCCAGAGGCATGATATAATAGGGGGAAACAAATAGAATAAGAGAGAAATCATGTCTAAAGAAATTGATATTGAGTATTACCATCAGCTAGCCTTGCAAAAGCAGAAGGAGCATCGAAAAGTTTTAGCCAATTTAAAGAAAAAACCTCCTAAAAACCTAGACAAGATAGCCCAGCAGATTCACCAAGAAGTTTTTGAGGAGATTGATTGCACTGCCTGTGCTAACTGTTGCAAGACATTGGGACCGGACTTTAAAGAAGCGGATATTACACGAATCGCCAAGTATTTTAAGATGAAATTACCAGCTTTTGAAGCTGAATTCCTTCAGGTAGATGAAGATGGGGATAAGGTTTTCAAATCCATGCCCTGCCCATTTTTAGGAGGAGATAACCTCTGTTCCATCTATGATGTTCGTCCAAAGGCCTGCCGAGAATTTCCCCATACAGACCGCAAAAAGATCCATCAAATCAACCATTTGACGATTAAGAATACCTTGACCTGTCCAGCAGCCTATCTCTTTGTTGAGAAATTAAAGGATAAGTTATAGAGACTGACTATCCTATTTATTATTATAAAGATACTGTTCTAACTCTGTAGAAATCATTTCTATGGAGTTTTCTCTTTATGGTCTATTTTTGAGAAATCATCAATTTATTTTTATAAAAAAGCAACTATAAGGATTTTTTAAGCAAGTGAACGTATACTTATACAAACCAAAAGAAAGAGGTGCGGATATGAATTATCTAGTTATTCCAGCATACCAACCTGATTTTAATCTGCTAACACTGATTGAAAAAATTCACGATAAAAGTGATTTTTCAATCATTGTGATTGATGATGGTAGTTCTCCTGAATGCCAAGAAATCTTTGCTCGAGCTGAAAACTATGGGACTGTAATTCGTCATCAGGTCAATCAAGGTAAGGGACAAGCTTTGAAAACAGCTTTTGAATACATTCAGTCACTCAAGAATCCTGGAACGGTGGTCACTGCTGACGCAGATGGTCAACATAGAATCTGGGACATCTTTCGTACCTTGACCAAATCAAATGAAAATCCCGATACATTAGTCCTTGGTGTCCGTGCATTTACAGGCAAGGTTCCCCTGCGTAGTCGCTTTGGAAACAGCTTGACCCGTATCTTATTTAAAATCCAAACGGGTGTCGCTGTTTCGGATACACAGACAGGATTACGTGCCTTTTCAACGGATATGATTCCATTTATGCTCAAGATAGAAGGACAACGTTATGAATACGAGATGAACATGCTCCTCGAAGCAAGCCAAGCTTACCCAATCTCGGAAGTTCCTATTGAAACAGTCTATATCAACGATAATGAGGCTTCTCACTTTAGACCTATTCGAGATGGCTTGATGATTTATAAAAATATTCTAAAGTTTGCGCTCTCGTCTTTTAGTAGTTTTATCGTAGATTATTTGGTCTATGCTCTCTCCATTCTATTCCTAAGTTTTATTCCATCGGGTTTACGACTTATCCTCTCAAATGGTTTGGCACGTGTGACTAGCTCCATCTTTAACTTTTCTACCAATAAAAAATTGGTCTTTAAGAATAAGGCTAGCAGTTTTAAAACAGGTTCAAGCTATTTCGGACTAGCAGTTGGTCTCTTTATCTTAGATACTATTCTAATTAGACTTTTTAATTCTGGTCTTGGAGTCAACTTGCTGATTGCAAAGATTCTTGTCGGAATCATGCTCTTCATCCTCTCATGGACAGTTCAAACTCGCTATATTTTCAAAGAAAGGAGTTTTAGTCCCCCATGAAAATTTTAAAGAAACCCTATTTATACGCATCGGTCTTGGGTATGCTCCTGACAAGTTCCTTTACCTATTCGATGTTGAAGACCTTTGTACTCGCGGAAACGATTTCCGTCGTATCCAATACCAGCTCCACATCTGACACTGCAGCAGCAAGTCAAGCAGCAAAAAATGCCCAAGTGACAGATAGCAGCTATTCAGATGGAAATATCAGTGTCAACCTAACTGAAAAAACTGTGAATGAAACACAGGTCTATGTGGCGGATGTGACTCTTAGCTCTGCAGATTATCTGAAGACAGCCCTAGCACAAAACTCCTATGGAACCAACGTCACAGCCAAAACTTCTGTAACAGCTGCTGAAAATAATGCTATTCTAGCTGTCAACGGTGACTACTATGGAGCCAATAGCTCCGGTTACGTTATCCGTAATGGAGTTGTCTATCGGGACAGTGTCCGTGAAGATGCTAGTAACGGTGACCTTGCCATTTATAAGGATGGCTCTTTTAAAATCATCTACGAGGACCAAGTTTCAGCCAATCAGTTAGTTCAGGACGGTGTGGTCAATCTACTGGCATTTGGACCTTCTCTAGTTGAAAATGGGGAAATCTCTGTCAGCACTAATGCAGAAGTTGGTCAGGCTATGGCTTCAAACCCTCGTACAGCTATTGGGATTATCGATGAAAACCACTACATCATTGTCGTTTCGGATGGTCGGACCTCTGAGAGTAAGGGCTTGTCTCTTTATCAGATGGCAGAAGTGATGAAGTCGTACGGAGTGAAGACAGCCTATAACCTTGATGGCGGTGGATCCTCAACTCTCTACTTCAATGGTCAGGTAATCAATAAACCGACTACAGGTGGAAGCAAGATATCAGAAAGGGCGGTGAGTGATATTGTCTACATCGGTTATTAAAAACAAACGCCTAAAAAAGGCATTAGTCGGCTATAGCATTCTTACTATTTTCTTTTTAGTATTTAGCCGTATCTACGAGTCTTTCAGTTTTGGGGAAACCTCCCTTCATATGCACTATCTTTTTGTAGTCCCCCTAGTAGGGGGCGTCATTCTGGCAATACTGCTGAAAATCATTCCAAACTTATGGCGAATCAGTCTAAACTTATGGAACTCGTCAGTAGCCGTTCTAACAACTGGTATGCTTTTTCGCGGAATCGTCAATCTATCAGGTCGTTCAACGACCCTAGATCAACCCTACTGGTATGTTGGTATAGCTTTTGCTATCTTAGCTATAGTATCACTTTTCTTTCAGAAGAAAAACAGTAAGTAATTAGCTGAAAAATGAAAAAACTGGTTGTTGAGAGAAACAGCCAGTTTTTGATAGAAGAATTGTAAAAGGTAGATGGACTGTTTGAAATGGCAAGAATGAGTTCTTTTAAACGTAAGATAAAAGCAAAGGGCTATCAAGTGATGTAGCCCTTTTGGATTATACAAGCAAATTACCATGCAAAAGCTGTCGTTGGAGCATTGAGCGCTTCTAACCACTGTTTATTTTTTACAGGGCAAAGAGTTACGGATATACCTGCCATATCTAGACTGGTCATAAATGTTCCTGATTTTATAAAGATAATAGTGACTCCTTCGATTTCTAAGAGTTGGAGGAGATCATTGATAAATATGCCCATTTCTAGGTTGCTAGTGGTGCCTAGATTATTTACAAGTAATATAAATTGATCACCCTTTTTCCAATGATAGTGCAATCTTAATTTACTTATAATTTCATTTGCCAGGATTTCCGATGATTGGAATGGGACGATACGATAGCCTTCTTCGCCATGTATCCCAATACCATAAGAAATATTTCCTTCTTCCAAGTTAAATAGTGGAAGGGTGGCTTGGGGGAGACTAGCAGATTTCGTTGCAAAACCGATTGTTGCGATTTCGGGAGCAAGTTCATGACTTAAATCAGTTAGTTGCTCGATGTCGGCACCATTTTGAGCTGCATATCCTAGAACTTTATGAAGTAAAATAGTCCCTGCAAGCCCTCTTCCTCTAATTTGAAATCTATTGTGAGGTTCAATAGAAATATCGTCGTGTGCTAGACTATAGCCGACCTTAATTCCTTCTTGTCTAGCAGTATTAATGGCCCAGCTAAATTCTTTGATGTCTGCTTCGAAATTTTTTACAATGATGAAGACACCGTGACCATTGTTTAAAAAACGAATGGACTCTAAGATTTCAGTTCTTGTAGGAGGAGTAAATAATTGGCCATAGATAGCAGCGGTAAGCATGCCTTCTCCCACATATCCAATATGCGCAGGTTCGTGACCGGAACCTCCACCCGACAATATTGGAACCTGATGAGGATTGCGATTTTTTTGATAGACTAGTGGTAAAGTAGGGTGTTTTTCTAATTCAGGATGACTGCTGACAGTTGCTGAAATGTAACTTGAAATAATTTTCTGTTTATGATTTGAAATAAATGTCATTGTGGTCTCTTTCCAATAATCGTCATGATGAGATAGTCTGGTTGTGGAACTGGACTTTTTTCATTGACGTAAGCCTTCACGATTTCTGCTATAGCGTGTGAATGATAGTCTAACAAAAAATTAGTATAAGCAGATGAATCGATATCAATTTGCCCATATTCTCTTAAAATTTTTGATACAAGCAAGCGACAGTAGCTGATAAAGTGGTCATAGAAGTTATTTTGCCCTTGAATATCAAAAAGTTGAATATAAAAGTTACGCTCTTGTTCGAAATAAAGAAATAATTCTTGTAATAGTTTTTGGCCTGAAATGAAGTCCAAGTTATTAGTGATATACTCGGTTAAGTCATTTTCAAATATCCAGTCTAGCAGTTCATATTTGTCAAGAAAGTGATTGTAAAAGGTCTGTCTACGAATGCCAGCTGATTCCATGATATCCACAATAGAGATTTTATCAAATTCTCTAGTAGCTAATAGGTCTCTAAATGCCTTGGCAATTCGTTTTTTTGTAATGAGTGATGATGCCATAGGAAACCTTTCTTTTACTTACTTCATTTTACCAAAAAAATGTTTTAAACGGGTTTAAAAGGGGACAAATAATAGAATCTGTCCCTTATCAGCCAGCAGTAAAAAATATATAATGAAAGCGAAAACAAAGATACATGCCGAAAGGAGTTTCTCATGAAAAAAATTATAAATGAACCGACACAAGTTGTTGATGAAATGTTGCAGGGCTTGTCATTCATGCATGATGACTTGGTAGAACGGTTAGATGGTTTTGATGTCATCGTTAGAAAGGCAGAAAAGACAGGGAAAGTTGGGCTCATTTCAGGTGGAGGTTCAGGACATGAACCAAGTCATGCTGGATTTGTAGGAGATGGAATGTTGTCTGCTGCCATTTGTGGAGCAGTCTTTACTTCACCTACTCCAGACCAAATTTTAGAAGCCATTAAGGCGGCTGATGAAGGTGCTGGAGTTTTCATGGTCATCAAGAACTATTCTGGTGACATTATGAACTTTGAAATTGCACAAGAACTTGCTGAAATGGAAGGTATTGATGTAGCAAGCGTTGTAGTCGATGATGATATTGCTGTTGAAAATAGTCTCTATACCCAAGGGCGTCGAGGTGTTGCAGGTACTATATTAGTCCATAAAATTTTGGGGGCTGCAGCTCGTTCTGGTAAATCATTATCTGAAATGAAGGACTTGGCCGACAAACTTGTCTTAGAAATTAAAACAATTGGCTTAGCTCTATCTGGCGCTACTGTTCCAGAAGTTGGGAAACCAGGTTTTGTTCTAGAAGATGATGAATTTGAATATGGAGTTGGTATTCACGGTGAGCCAGGATATAAAAAAGAGAAAATGCAACCTTCAGCACAATTGGCCTCAGAATTGGTTGAGAAACTATCTGAAGGTTTCCAACTTAAAGATGGTGAACGCTATGGCCTTCTCATCAATGGTTTGGGAAGCACCCCTCTTATGGAGCAATATGTATTTGCAAATGATGTGGCTAAATTACTCCATGAAAAAGGTGTTGAGTTGGCATTTAAGAAAATTGGAAATTATATGACATCAATTGATATGGCTGGCCTGTCATTAACATTGATTCGATTGGCAGATGATGAGTGGTTGGATGCTCTAAATGAACCTGTTATTACACCAGCTTGGTAAAACTCAAGGAGGAAATGTCGTATGAATGCTGAACAAGCTCTTGAATGGATGAAGCTTTTTAATGAAAAGATTCAAGAACAGAAAGATTACCTTAGTGAGCTAGACACCCCTATAGGAGATGGAGACCACGGTGGAAATATGGCGCGTGGAATGGCTGCAGTTATGGAAAACTTAGAAGGAAAGCAATTTGAAACAAGCAGTGATGTTTTTAAACTTGTCTCAATGCAATTACTGAGTAAGGTAGGCGGTGCTTCTGGACCCTTGTATGGCTCTGCTTTTATGGGAATGTCCAAGGCTGATTCAAATTCGAAATTAGAAGAAATCTTACAAAGTGGTTTGGATATGATTGTCAAACGTGGGAAAGCAGAAGTTGGAGAAAAGACAATGGTTGATGTTTGGACTCCTGTTATTGCTGCCTTGTCTGCTGGCCAATTGACTCAAGAGGTTATTGATCAGGTAGTGAATGCTACCAAAGATTTACTTGCAACTAAAGGAAGAGCATCTTATGTAGGAGAACGTTCTCTTGGACATATTGATCCTGGATCATTTTCATCAGGATTACTCTTTACTGCTCTTTTAGAAACTGGGGTGGTTTGATGGGAAGTATTGGTCTTGTTATCGTTTCACATTCCAAAAACATTGCACAAGGTGTCGTTGAACTGATTAGTGAAGTAGCTAAAGATGTTCCGATTACTTATGTAGGAGGAACCGAAGATGGAGGAATTGGAACAAGTTTTGATCAAGTAGATAGGGTTGTTTCCGACAATCCAGCAGATACTTTACTTGCCTTTTTTGACCTAGGCTCTGCTAAAATGAACTTAGAAATGGTGGCTGATTTCAGTGATAAAAGTATCATGATCAATAGGGTTCCAATTGTAGAAGGTGCCTATACTGCAGCTGCTCTTCTTCAGGCTGGTGCAGAACTGTCAGTTATTCAAACACAGTTGTCGGAGCTTGAAATCAATAAATAAGGAATCTTCCTATCATTTCTTTTATAGGTGAGCTATTGATTATCTCAACTATCAAATTTTAAGTAAATAATTTCAAAATCAGAAAGGGACTGCTTTGGGCAGTTCCTTTTTAATGTAAAAGGAGTAGAATCATAGCGTTTCTAAATTGTTAATACTCTTCGAAAATCTCTTCAAACCACGTCAACGTCGCCTTGGATTATATATGTAACTGACTTCGTCAATCTTATCTACAACCTCAAAGCAGTGCTTTGAGCAACCAACCTGCGGCTATTTTCCTAGTTTGCTCTTTGATTTTCATTGAGTATTAGTTAATTGTGTGAGGTGCTTTATGTTATAATGTTCTTAATGAATTTTTAGAAAGGAAAACTCTCAAATTGTCCTACAAATTTCTACTCTTCGAAAACAGTAGAAGTTAGATATTACAATTTAATGCAGTAAAAACCTTGAAACTTAAAAATTTGAAGGCTTTTTGGTATTATTTAGGGGTGTAGATAGATTTCAAATTATAATGGTATAACTTGTTAACATTCCAAAGATGTAATCGTTAAAAGGGAATTAAATCGTTAGATAGTTCGGACATAGTTAGTGTTTAATTGTTAGCGTTTTAGTGGTATAATATCATCAGAAAAGATTATTGGAGAATTTGAATGAGAAACGATATTAAACCGGCTTTACAAAAAGTAAAATCTTATTTTGAAAAATCAGAATTTTATATTCCTACCTATCAGAGACCCTATGCTTGGCAAGTATCACAATGTGAACAACTCATTGAAGATATTAATCTTCATATGGAAAATTTCGATGATAGATCCCAAGACAATTATTTCTTCGGTGCTATTCTCATCGCTCAAGAATCTGGCGAAGAGCATGAAGTAACCTTGATTGATGGGCAGCAAAGAACAACGACATTTATGTTACTTCTTAAGGCAATCTTATTAAAGATTGATGAGGAGCTTGAACTTCTACCGACTCTAAACACTGACGCACGCAGATTAGTGAAACATCTTAATGGTCTTAAAGAGCAGATTGTCACAATGCTTTTCAATGTTTCAGATGACGAAAAAGATGATTTCGTTGATGGACTGTATTATCCTAGCGATGATAGAATAAAGTATCTAAATCATTCGATTTCAGAAAAATATGCTAGTGAGATGACTACTATCTTGCTAGGTAAAGATTTTATATCTATTAAAGATAGAGTTCACCAAATCTATCGTCGCCAGAAAGACAACCGCTATACTAACTTCTATAAAAACTTTAGATATTTTTACAATATGTGTAACGAATTGAATGTTTTTACTCTTATCAATTTTGCTAACCACTTTATTGATAATTGCCAAGTGATTACTATTACAAGTTATAATACTGATCAGGCAATAAATATTTTTAATTCTTTAAACGGGACTGGTGTTCCATTGACCCCAATTGAAGTAATCGTATCTAAGACCACTGCAAATGCATCAGATAGGAAAAACTTCGAAAAAAATTGGCAAGAGATTGTACAGCGTACAGATTCAGCTAGATTAGACTTAAATGCGTTAATTACTCACTATATTTTCGTAAAACTTTCAGAACAAAACAGTGCTGATCGAAGGAATCCTGGTATAAGAGCCTTTTTCTCAAAAAATAAACATCTATTGAATGAAGATGTTCTCTTTACTGATGATCTAAATACAATCTTAAATAATTTTGAACGAGTATCTGAAACTATCAATGGTCAATTGATAAACAAATTAAACGGTAATTTACGACCTTTTGTTAGTAGTTATCTATTTTTCAGACAAGACAACACATATCTGGAATATTTACTTAGACTTGGAGTTTTAATTGAATTATCTGAACTCTCATATAGCCATAAACTTTTTAAAGGCTTCCTAGAAGAAATTAATCTGATGTACAGTCAAGTCGATTCAATTTCAATCGACGAACTTATTTCAAAAATAAAGAACCATATTCATACTAATTTTGTTTATGAAGACGTTAAACAAACTTTGACTGAAAGTGGTGTTTCAAATTCTATTATTTATGTAAATGAATTCCTATTTGCATTGGAAAAAGGTATGGACTTTAATTTAAATGGGAATATTGATATTGAACATATTATGCCACAAAGTGGTTTGAATAGAGAAAATATTATGTCAGATGCTGGACTAGAAAGCCAGGAAGAATTTAGAGATTATGCTGAGAAGCTTGGTAATAAGATTCTCCTTGAATCCGAAATTAATCGTGGAATTGGAGATGCTTGGTTTAGAACAAAAAGAGAGAATACAATCACAAGTGGTCATGGGTATATAGATAGTAAGTTCCCAATAGCTAAATCTCTTGTTAATTATGTAAATGACACTTGGACTAAAACTGACATTGAAGTGGCAACAGAAAAAGCTGCTAAACGAATTGCTGATTTTATTTTTGAATAAACTAGAACGATAGAATTAAGAGATAAGTTATAATTATGTCATTAAATCAAGTTACTATAGAAATTCCATTAAATATTCAGAAAGGTTTAGATTCTGGAATTTATAAACGTAATGGTTCAATAATCAGAAATACATCAGACCGCAGTTTAATTTTAAGAACTTCTTTATAAATTTTAACAAAGTCATTAAGATGTTATTTGTTGGAATGTAAGTATCATGACAATCGTAGGATGTCATTTATGATTTCTATGTAGTAAAATAAATATTTAAGCTAAGTGTGAAATAATAATCAGTTTATAAAAGAGAGAAATATTATGAGTACAAACTATGATGAATTGACATACTATTCAAAAATGTTGACTAAGATTAAGTATAAGAAATACGAATTTTATGTCATTTCACGCATCATTCATTTGCTAAATGATTTTGAAATTCAGTTTACAACACAACAAATTGTGAAAAAACCTGATGGAAGGCGCTATTTGATTGACCTTTATTTTCCACAATTCAAACTGGCTATTGAAATTGACGAGTCTCATCATTTGTCACAGGAAGAAGCTGATAAATACAGAGAAAAAGAAGTGATTCATTTATTGAACACTAAGTTTGAAAGAATTAATTGTACAAAAAATGCTTCTTTTGAGAGCGTTAATCACCAGATTGACCAATTAGTAAATAAAATTAAGGTGCTAAAGCAAAATTCTAAAACCTTTGTTCCGTACTCTTATAGACAAGAATACTCTGTCAAAAAGTGGATTGAAAATGGTGTTATTCATATAATGGATACTGCTAAATTTAGAACTCATGTAGATGTATTGAAACTCTTTGGAAAAGAAGTTAAGAGTCATCAACGTGCCACTTTTTTATTGAGAGAAGACCTTCAGTTGTGGTTTCCTAAATTATATCCTAATGCTGACTGGATTAATACTATTTCAAGTGATGGATCGATTATTGAACAAACTAAGTCTAACGGATATATGGAGGTTAAGGATATAAAAAACTCTATTGTGTTTGCACATTTTAAGGATGTATTAGGAAATACCTATTATGTGTTTAAGGGGATATTTCGATGTGTGGATAATACTCCTAAAAAGATTATCTACGAAAGAATTGCAAATGAGATAGATTTAAGTGATTTTTTGTAAAAAAGAGACTTGGCAAAAACTCAATTTCAAAAGAAAAGGAAGTAAATTGTTCCACAATAAAACGTAGATTTTTCAACACTTGATATTATGCGTTTTTTTGATTTTAAAACCTTCTTGCCCAGCCTCTTAATTTAGATTTCTCAAAGTTTTATGATAGTAGTAATTTCTAGTCAACTTACTTTCTTTCACGGATTCAACATAAAAGATGAAGTAGTACTTACGATTATCTTACGCATTTTCTTTATTTAATTTGAAGTAGTTCTTCATAGATTTAGACTCGGTATGCATAATGTTATCTGTTAAGAAAGTTAAAGGTGCCTCTAATGCAGAATACTTTTAGAAATCTATTTCAAACTTATGATAGCTCTCGCTGAAATAATCCGTTTGCAATTCGTTTCTGTAAAGTTCAAGCTGACTAATGATTTACATATGATTCAAATATGATAGCATTCGCTAGAGAAGTGACTACTATTCTTATCGTATAATGTAAACATATTTGAACATGATGTTAAATTTTGCTCCCTTAGAAAGGAAAACCTCAAATTGTCCTATAAATTTCTACTCTTCGACCTCGACCACACCTTGCTTGATTTTGATGCTGCTGAGGATGTGGCTTTGACCCAACTTCTAAAAGAAGAAGGGGTTGCGGATATTCAGGCTTATAAAGACTATTACGTTCCTATGAACAAGGCTCTCTGGAAGGACTTGGAGCAAAAGAAAATCAGTAAACAAGAGCTGGTTAACACGCGCTTTTCTCGTTTATTTGCTCATTTTGGACAGGAAAAAGACGGTAGTTTTCTAGCCCAGCGTTACCAATTTTACCTTGCCCAGCAGGGGCAAACTTTTTCAGGCGCTCATGAATTCTTGGATATCCTTATCGAGCGAGATTATGAGCTATATGCTGCGACAAATGGAATTACTGCCATTCAGACAGGGCGTTTGGCTCAGTCTGGTCTGGCACCTTATTTCAATCAAGTCTTTATCTCTGAGCAATTGCAAACACAAAAGCCAGATGCTCTCTTTTATGAAAAAATTGGTCAACAGATTGCAGGTTTTAGTAAAGAAAAGACGCTGATGATTGGAGATTCCCTAACCGCCGACATTCAAGGTGCCAATAATGCGGGGATAGACACTATCTGGTACAATCCTCATCACCTCGAAAATCACACACAAGCCCAGCCTACTTACGAAGTCTATTCCTTCCAAGATTTGCTGGATTGTTTAGATAAACTGTAAAAAGTGGTTTCCATAGCCACTTTTTGCTATAATAGAGGCAGTAAAAATGAAGGAGTCGGCTATGGAACACTCGTCTTGGCATGATTTGATAAAGGAGCAATTACCTGAGGGTTATTTCGGGAAAATCAATCAGTTTATGGAGCAGGTCTATGCTCAGGGTACTGTTTATCCGCCCAAGGAAAAGGTTTTTCAGGCTCTATTGACAACACCGCTTGAAGACGTTAAGGTGGTGATTCTAGGGCAAGATCCCTATCACGGACCAGGTCAAGCGCAGGGCTTGAGTTTTTCTGTACCTGACTCTATCCCAGCTCCGCCTTCCTTGCAAAATATCTTGAAAGAATTGTCAGATGATATCGGAGTTAAGAAATCTCATGATTTGACAGCTTGGGCTGAACAAGGAGTCTTGCTTCTTAATGCTTGTTTGACAGTTCCTGCTGGTCAGGCCAATGGTCATGCTGGTCAAATATGGGAACCCTTTACTGATGCTGTAATTCAGGTGGTCAATCAACTAGATAAACCAGTAGTCTTTATACTCTGGGGAGCCTACGCACGCAAGAAGAAGGCCTTAGTTACCAATCCTCGTCACTTGATTATCGAATCAGCCCATCCCAGTCCTTTGTCAGTTTATAGAGGATTTTGGGGTTCCAAGCCTTTTTCCAAGGCCAATGCATTCTTAAAAGAAACAGGACAAGAGCCAATCGATTGGCTTAGATAAGGAGAAAATATGCCTCAGTTAGCGACAATTTGCTACATTGATAACGGGAAAGAACTGCTCATGCTTCATCGTAATAAAAAGTCAAATGATGTCCATGCGGGTAAATGGATTGGTGTGGGTGGTAAGCTAGAGAGAGGAGAGACGCCTCAGGAATGCGCAGCGCGTGAAATCCTTGAGGAAACAGGGCTCAAAGCCAAGCCAGTTCTAAAAGGTGTCATCACTTTTCCTGAATTTACACCAGATTTAGACTGGTACACCTATGTTTTTAAGGTGACAGAGTTTGAGGGTGAATTGATTGATTGCAACGAGGGGACGCTGGAATGGGTTCCTTATGATGAAGTTCTGAGCAAGCCAACTTGGGAAGGTGACCACACCTTTGTTGAATGGCTTTTAGAGGACAAACCCTTCTTTTCAGCCAAGTTTGTTTATGATGGGGATAAATTGTTGGATACCCAAGTTGATTTCTATGAATAAAGGAGAAAGTAGATGCTACTAATCAAAAACGGTCGTGTAATGGATCCTAAGTCTGGTTTGGATCAAGTGTGTGATGTCTTAGTTCAAGATGGGAAAATTATCAAAATTGCGCCTGAGATCACGGAAGAAGGAGCAGAAATCATAGATGCTAGTGGTCTTGTAGTTGCTCCTGGCTTGGTCGATATTCATGTTCATTTCCGTGAACCGGGACAAACTCATAAAGAAGATATTCATACGGGTGCCCTAGCAGCTGCTGCAGGTGGTTTTACAACGGTTGTCATGATGGCTAATACTAGTCCAACCATTTCAGACGTGGAGACTTTGCAAGAAGTTCTCCAGTCAGCTTCCAAAGAGAAGATTCATGTCAAGACAGTTGCGACCATTACTAAGCACTTTAATGGCCAAGATTTGACTGACTTTGAGGCACTCTTAGAAGCTGGTGCGGTTGGTTTTTCTGATGACGGTATTCCGCTTGAAAGTAGTAAAGTTGTCAAGGAAGCCATGGAGGAAGCCAAAAAACTCAATACCTTTATTAGTCTTCATGAGGAAGATCCAGGTTTGAATGGGATTCTTGGCTTTAACGAAAATATTGCTAAAGAACATTTCCATATCTGCGGTGCGACCGGGGTGGCTGAGTATGCTATGATGGCGCGTGATGTCATGATTGCCTATGCAACTAAGGCCCATGTTCACATCCAGCATTTGTCTAAGGAAGAAAGTGTTAAAGTAGTTGAGTTTGCTCAAGGTTTGGGTGCGCAAGTCACAGCAGAAGTAGCGCCACAGCATTTCTCGAAAACAGAAGCTCTCCTTTTGACACAAGGAAGTAATGCCAAGATGAATCCGCCACTTCGTTTGGAATCAGATCGTCGTGCTGTTATCGAAGGTCTAAAGTCAGGTATCATCACAGTTATCGCGACTGACCACGCGCCTCATCATGCAGATGAGAAAAACGTTGAGGATATTACCAAAGCGCCATCTGGTATGACTGGTTTAGAAACATCACTGTCCCTTGGATTGACTTATTTGGTCGAAGCTGGTGAGTTAAGCTTGATGGAATTACTCGAAAAGATGACATACAACCCAGCCAAGCTTTACAACTTTGAAGCAGGTTACTTGACTGAGAATGGTCCAGCGGACATCACTATTTTTGATGCTAAGGCTGACCGCCTTGTGGACTCCCATTTTGCTTCGAAAGCAGCTAATTCACCCTTTATCGGTGAAACCTTAAAAGGGCAGGTTAAATACACCATCTGTAAAGGACAAATCGTCTATCAAGCTTGATAGGAGTTGGAATATGAATTATTTTCGAAAACGTAGGGAGAGAAAAGCAAAATCTAATAGCGGAATTTACTGTCCCGCATCTAATCGTTCTAAAATTCAATATGAAACTAAAGAAAAAGCTGATCATGCGGTTCAATATGATAATGGAGGTTTAGTTAGAAGCTATTATTGTCGTACATGTGCGTGTTGGCATACTACTTCAAAATCTAATAACCCTCCGCTAAGTTTGAAAAACTATGGTCTGAAACTCTTTGGTTTAGATAAATCAGAATAGAAAGAGAAGTATGTATAAGACAAAGTGTTTACGAGAGAAGTTAGTATTATTTTTAAAAATTTTCTTCCCAATCCTGATCTACCAATTTGCCAATTATTCTGCCTCTTTTGTTGACACTGCAATGACAGGTCAATACAATACTATGGACTTGGCTGGTGTGTCTATGGCAACCAGTATCTGGAATCCTTTCTTTACCTTCCTAACAGGAATTGTGTCGGTCTTGGTGCCTATCATTGGTCACCATCTTGGTCGTGGCAAAAAGGAAGAAGTTGCGTCTGATTTTTACCAGTTCATCTATTTGGCCCTGGGGCTATCTGTGGTCTTGCTGGGACTGGTAGTTTTTCTGGCACCACCCGTTTTAAATCATATCGGACTAGAAGCACCAGTGGCAGCAGTAGCGGTTCGCTATCTCTGGTTTTTATCTATCGGGATTATCCCTTTGTTGCTATTTAGTGTCATTCGTTCCTTGCTGGATTCGCTGGGGTTGACCAAACTGTCTATGTATCTTATGCTTTTGTTACTTCCTCTCAATAGTGGATTTAACTACCTCTTGATTTACGGGGCCTTTGGTGTTCCAGAACTGGGAGGTGCTGGGGCTGGTTTAGGAACTTCTTTGGCTTACTGGGTCTTGCTGGGGATTTCTGTTCTGGTTTTATTTAAACAGGAAAAGCTCAAGGCTCTACACCTTGAAAGACGAATTCCATTTAATATGGATAAAATTAAGGAAGGAGTTCGCTTAGGTCTGCCCATTGGAGGAACTGTCTTTGCGGAAGTGGCTATCTTTTCCGTGGTTGGCTTGATTATGGCTAAGTTCTCGTCCTTGATTATCGCTAGTCACCAGTCAGCCATGAACTTTTCATCTCTCATGTACGCCTTTCCCATGAGTATCTCATCGGCTATGGCCATTGTCGTTTCCTATGAAGTGGGAGCTAAGCGATTTGATGATGCGAAAACCTATATTGGTCTAGGAAGATGGACAGCTCTCATTTTTGCGGCCTTCACCTTAACCTTTCTTTACATTTTTAGAGGAAATGTGGCCAGTCTTTATGGTAACGACCCAGAATTTATCGATTTGACAGCGCGTTTTTTGACTTACAGCCTTTTCTTCCAGTTAGCAGATACCTTTGCGGCACCGCTTCAGGGAATTTTGCGGGGTTATAAGGATACAGTTATTCCTTTTTACCTTGGTTTGGTTGGTTACTGGGGGGTGACACTTCCAGTAGCTATGGTATTCGACTCTCTAACAGATTTTGGAGCTTATTCTTACTGGATCGGTTTGATTATTAGTCTAATTGTGAGTGGGGCCCTCTACCGTTGGCGTCTAACTGTGATTATGAAAAGATTTGAATCTTTAGCAAAATCCAAACGCTAAAAAGTTTGTGAAAAAATATTCTTGATAAGGAAATCCCTTATTCCTATAGGGTTTTCTTTTTTATTTTGTGAAATTTCCTTGAGAAAAACTTTGACAGTATTTTCTAAAAACGGTAAAATAGTAAGGTAAGAAGAAAGTTAGAAAGGCAAGAAGATGTCAACTTTAGATAAAAATCTTTTGCTAGAAATGTTCCGTAAGATGGAAGAAATCCGTCGTATGGACTTAAAAATTGCGCAATTAGTAAAGAAAGGGAAAGTGCCAGGAATGACGCACTTTTCTGTTGGAGAAGAGGCAGCTAACGTGGGTGCTATGTTGGCTCTCAATCCAGATGATCTGATTACCTCAAACCACCGTGGACACGGGCAAGCCATTTCCAAAGGAATTGACCTCAACGGGATGATGGCTGAAATCCTTGGTAAATACACTGGAACCTGTAAAGGAAAAGGTGGTTCTATGCATATTGCCGACCTTGATGCTGGGAACCTCGGTGCCAATGGTATCGTAGGTGGTGGTATGGGAATCGCTGTTGGTGCAGCTCTCAGTCAGCAAATGCAACATACCGGAAAAATCGTTGTCTGCTTCTTTGGAGATGGTGCGACCAACGAAGGTGTTTTCCACGAAGCAGTAAATATGGCTTCTATCTGGAATCTGCCAGTAATTTTCTATTGCATTAACAACGGTTATGGAATCTCTGCGGATATCAAGAAAATGACCAATGTAGAGCATATCCATCAACGTAGCGCTGCTTATGGGATTCCTGGAATGTTCATCGAAGATGGAAACAATGTCATCGATGTCTATGAAGGATTTAAGAAAGCCGTAGATCATGTTCGTGGGGGCAATGGACCTGTATTGATTGAAAGTGTTACTTATCGCTGGCTTGGTCACTCATCATCTGACCCTGGTAAATATCGTACGCGTGAAGAAGTGGAATTGTGGAAACAAAAAGACCCGATCGAAAACCTTCGCAAGTACCTCATTGAAAACACTATTGCAAGTGTCGAAGAATTGGAAGAAATCCAAGCGCAAGTAAAGGAAGCAGTAGAAGCTTCTGTTAAATTTGCAGAGGAAAGTCCATTCCCACCGCTCGAATCAGCATTTGAAGATATTTACGCAGACTAAGGAGAAAGAGATAAAATGGAAACAAAAACAATGTCTTTCCGTGACACCATTATCCTTGCTATGTCTGAGGAAATGCGTCGCGATGAAAATGTGTTCTTGATGGGAGAAGATGTCGGTGTCTTTGGAGGAGACTTCGGAACTTCTGTTGGAATGCTTGAAGAATTTGGTCCAGAACGTGTCCGTGACTGTCCGATTTCTGAAGCTGCCATCTCTGGAGCAGCAGCAGGAGCAGCTATGACAGGACTACGTCCAATCGTCGATATGACCTTCATGGACTTCTCTGTTATTGCCATGGACAATATCGTCAACCAAGCCGCTAAAACACGTTATATGTTTGGTGGTAAGGGGCAGGTTCCAATGACTGTCCGTTGTGCAGCAGGTAACGGAGTTGGTTCTGCAGCCCAGCACTCGCAATCACTAGAGTCTTGGTTTACTCACATTCCTGGTCTTAAGGTTGTGGCACCAGGTACACCTGCGGACATGAAAGGACTGCTTAAGTCTTCTATCCGTGATAATAATCCTGTCATCATTCTTGAGTACAAGTCAGAATTTAACCAAAAAGGTGAAGTGCCAGTTGATCCAGACTACACAATCCCACTTGGAGTTGGGGAAATCAAACGCGAAGGAACGGATGTAACAGTTGTTACTTACGGAAAAATGCTCCGTCGTGTGGTTCAAGCTGCTGAAGAATTAGCAGAAGAAGGAATTTCTGTTGAGATTGTTGACCCACGTACCCTTGTTCCGCTTGATAAGGATATTATCATTAACTCAGTTAAGAAGACTGGTAAAGTTGTTCTGGTCAACGATGCCCACAAGACAAGTGGCTATATCGGTGAAATTTCAGCTATTATTTCAGAATCAGAAGCATTTGACTATCTAGATGCACCAATCCGTCGTTGTGCAGGAGAAGATGTGCCAATGCCTTACGCGCAAAACCTAGAAAATGCAATGATTCCAACAGTTGAAAGCATCAAAGATGCCATCAGAAAAACTTATAACAAAGAATAGCATTACATAAGATAAGTTATGTAAAATTATTGTTGTCTGTATCAAGAAGAGTTGGTTCGATAATAACCGACGGACGAAGGATTTAATAAGTCTAAAAGGATGACCGCTTGATAGCAGCAACCGTAGTAACTTGAGATACGTTTTGTATCCAAGTGATTTGAAGAGTTGCGACATGAGTGAGTCGAATCGATAATATTCGACGAATGAATTAGTAAGTCTACTAGGTTGACCGCCTAATAGCGGCAACCGTAGCAACTTGAGATACGTGTTGTATCCAAGTTGCTTGTAGAGTTGAACTCGGGCTAAAAGCTCGGAAAAAAGATAAATCTCCTTGACTTCATAGAAGTCTGAGTTGATTTCCTATTTTCAGTCGCTTTTAAACGCCCTTTGTATCATAAAATTGAACTTGGGCTAAAGTCTGTGTGAAAAAGATAAACTTTCCTAGAAACTAAAGTTTCTTCGTCAAGTTTCCTATTTTCACTTTGACTTTTGACGCCCTTAGTATCTTATAATAGAATTGGAGAGGTCATGGCTGATGACAAGCTAAGAGCGACTCCTGCAGCTAGAAAGTTAGCGGATGATTTAGGGATCAACCTCTACGACGTTTCTGGCTCAGGTGCAAACGGTCGTGTCCACAAAGAAGACGTGGAAACTTATAAAGACACAAACGTGGTTCGCATTTCGCCACTTGCAAAACGAATTGCCCTCGAACATCACATTGCTTGGCAGGAGATTCAAGGAACCGGTCATCGTGGTAAAATCATGAAGAAGGATGTTTTGGCCTTGCTTCCTGAAAATATCGAAAACGATACTATTAAGTCTCCTGCTCAGATTGAAAAAGTGGAAGAAGTTCCTGATAATGTAACACCATACGGTGAAATCGAGCGTATTCCAATGACACCAATGCGTAAGGTTATTGCCCAACGTATGGTTGAATCTTACCTAACTGCTCCAACCTTCACTCTCAACTATGAAGTTGATATGACTGAAATGTTGGCTCTTCGTAAGAAGGTTCTTGAGCCAATCATGGAAGCAACTGGGAAGAAGACTACTGTAACAGACCTTCTTTCGCTTGCGGTTGTTAAGACTCTTATGAAACACCCATACATCAACGCTTCATTGACAGAAGATGGCAAGACCATTATCACTCACAACTACGTCAACCTTGCGATGGCAGTTGGGATGGATAATGGATTAATGACACCTGTTGTTTACAATGCTGAGAAGATGAGTCTTTCAGAACTGGTTGTAGCCTTTAAAGATGTGATTGGCCGTACCTTGGATGGTAAATTGGCTCCAAGTGAACTGCAAAATTCAACATTTACTATCAGTAATTTGGGAATGTTTGGCGTTCAGTCCTTTGGTCCGATCATCAACCAACCAAACTCAGCTATCCTTGGTGTGAGTTCGACAATTGAGAAGCCAGTTGTCGTCAATGGTGAAATTGTGATTCGCCCAATCATGAGTCTAGGATTAACCATTGACCACCGTGTCGTAGATGGTATGGCTGGTGCTAAGTTTATGAAAGACTTGAAAGAATTGATTGAAAATCCAATCTCAATGTTGATTTAAGAGCAAGAGTATTCATTTTTAAGATATAGATAAAGGAAGGAAGACATGGCCTTAGAAGTAATTATGCCAAAAGCCGGCGTGGATATGACAGAAGGACAAATCGTCCAATGGAATAAAAAAGTCGGAGAATTTGTAAAAGAAGGAGAGATCCTTTTGGAAATCATGACTGACAAAGTCAGCATGGAATTGGAAGCCGAAGAAGATGGTTACTTGATTGCTATCCTCAAAGGAGATGGTGAAACTGTCCCTGTAACGGAAGTTATCGGTTACCTTGGTGAAGAAGGGGAAAATATCCCAACAGCTGGAGCCGCAGCGCCAGAAGCTAGCCCAACACCTGCAGCAAGTGCCTCAAACGATGATGGTAAGAGCGATGATGCTTTTGATATCGTTGTGATCGGTGGAGGTCCTGCTGGTTATGTTGCAGCCATTAAAGCTGCCCAACTCGGTGGTAAGGTTGCCCTTGTTGAGAAATCTGAACTCGGTGGAACGTGCTTGAACCGTGGATGTATTCCAACCAAGACCTACCTTCATAACGCTGAAATCATTGAAAATATCGGTCATGCCGCAAACCGTGGTATCGTCATCGAAAATCCAAACTTCACTGTAGATATGAACAAACTCCTTGAAACTAAGTCTAAAGTTGTCAATACTTTGGTTGGTGGAGTTGCAGGTCTTCTTCGTAGCTACGGAGTTTCGGTTCATAAGGGAATTGGTACCATCACTAAAGACAAGAATGTCTTGGTAAATGGTTCTGAATTGCTTGAAACCAAGAAAATCATCCTTGCCGGCGGTTCAAAAGTCAGCAAGATCAACGTCCCTGGTATGGAATCTCCACTTGTCATGACTAGTGATGACATTCTTGAAATGAATGAAGTACCAGAAAGTCTTGTTATCATCGGTGGTGGTGTCGTAGGTATCGAGCTTGGACAAGCCTTCATGACATTTGGTTCAAAAGTAACTGTCATCGAAATGATGGACCGTATCGTCCCAGCTATGGATGCTGAAGTTTCTAAGAACCTTCGCTTGATTCTTGAGCGTAAAGGTATGACCATCTTAACTGACACTAAACTCCAAGAAATCATCGAGGAAAATGGTCAACTTCGTATCAAGGTTGAAGGAAAAGACGATATCATCGCAAATAAAGCTCTTCTTTCAATCGGTCGTGTGCCAGACCTTGAAGGTATTGGCGATGTTGAGTTTGAATTGGATCGGGGTCGCATCAAGGTCAACGAATACATGGAAACTTCTGTTCTAGGAATTTACGCACCAGGAGACATCAACGGTACTAAGATGTTAGCTCATGCAGCCTTCCGTATGGGTGAAGTTGCCGCTGAAAATGCTCTTAAAGGAAATCATGCTGTTGCCAAGTTGAATTTGACTCCTGCAGCTATCTATACTCTTCCTGAAGTAGCAGCAGTAGGTTTGACAGAAGAACAAGCCCGTGACAAATACGATGTTGCCATCGGTAAGTTCAACTTTGCAGCCAACGGTCGTGCCATTGCATCAGATGCAGCTCAAGGTTTCGTTAAAGTCATCGCAGATAAGAAATACGGAGAAATCCTTGGTGTTCATATCATCGGTCCTGCAGCTGCAGAATTGATCAATGAAGCGTCAAGCATTATCGAAATGGAAATTACTGTTGAAGAAATGCTGAAGACTATCCACGGACACCCAACCTACTCTGAAGTGATGTACGAAGCATTTGCGGATGTTTTAGGAATGGCCATCCACTCACCTAAGAAAAAATAAAACGAAGATAGAATAGACTGGAAAATATCTTTCCAGTCTCTATCGAATAAAGGGATATCATGAAATATATTATCAATCATTCAAACGACACTGCCTTTAATATTGCCTTGGAAGAATATGCCTTTAAACACCTTTTGGATGAGGATCAAATCTTCCTACTTTGGATTAACAAACCATCTATCATTGTTGGTCGTCACCAGAATACCATCGAAGAAATCAACCGTGATTATGTTCGAGAAAATGGTATTGAGGTGGTCCGCCGTATCAGCGGTGGTGGAGCTGTTTACCACGATTTAAATAACCTCAACTACACGATCATTTCAAAAGAAGATGAAAACAAGGCTTTTGACTTCAAGAGCTTCTCAACTCCAGTTATCAATACTTTGGCTCAACTTGGGGTTAAAGCTGAGTTCACAGGTCGTAATGACCTTGAGATTGATGGCAAGAAATTCTGTGGCAATGCCCAAGCCTATATCAATGGCCGTATCATGCACCACGGTTGCTTGCTCTTTGACGTCGATTTGTCAGTCTTAGCAAATGCCCTTAAGGTTTCAAAGGATAAATTTGAATCAAAAGGTGTGAAATCTGTTCGTGCTCGTGTGACTAATATTATCAATGAATTACCAGAAAAAATCACAGTCGAAGAATTCCGTGATTTACTCTTGGAATACATGAAAAAAGAGTATCCAGAGATGACTGAATACGTTTTTTCTGAGGAACAATTAGCTGAAATTAATCGCATCAAGGATACTAAGTTTGGTACTTGGGACTGGAACTACGGCAAATCACCTGAATTTAACGTCCGTCGTGGGACAAAATTCATCAGTGGTAAGGTTGAAGTCTTTGCTAATGTTCTCAAATCAAAAATCCAAGACATCAAGATTTATGGTGACTTCTTTGGTATTGAAGACGTTGCTGCAGTAGAAGATGTCCTTCGTGGGGTGAAATACGAACGCGAAGATGTCCTCAAAGCTCTTCAAACCATTAACCTAGGTCGTTATTTCGCAGGAATTACTGCTGAAGAAATTGCTGAAGCAGTTGTAGAGTAAAGAAAAGCTATTTGTTAGCCATTCTGGGTTGCAGAAAAGATATTATCTGGATAGGACAAGTCTTAAAACCTGCTGAACGAGAATCAAAAAGAACTCACTTCCAATGCTTAATAAAAAAACTCGGAAGTTTGTTCTGAGTCAACTAAATACGACTATTTACAATTGAATATAGAGATGAGAAGGTCAGTAGTAGATTATCTGTAAGGTGACACAGACATGAGTTGTTTTTGATTTCTTCTTGCTATAAATATCCCAAAAGACTATTATCTCTTATAGTTGGACGATACCTCAAAAGTTAGATAGAGAAAATCTAATTTTTGGGGTATTTTATAATTTTTAATTCAGGCTCTTTTTAGTATCAAAAAATGTTGAAGAAAAATGTAGACGTATCCTTTCAACTTAATCCTATTTATTGCTTACTATCCAATAAAATTGAAAAGGATGGAAAAAAGGATAAATTTATGATATACTTTATTTTAAAGACCTTATTAGAAATCTTGAAAGAGTATTAAAAACTTAGAATGAGAAAAATTGTTATCAATGGTGGATTACCACTACAAGGTGAAATCACTATTAGTGGTGCTAAAAATAGCGTTGTGGCCTTAATTCCAGCTATTATATTGGCTGATGATGTGGTGACTTTGGATTGTGTTCCAGATATTTCGGATGTAGCCAGTCTTGTCGAAATCATGGAATTGATGGGAGCTACTGTTAAGCGTTATGATGATGTCTTGGAGATTGATCCAAGAGGTGTTCAAAATATTCCAATGCCTTATGGGAAAATTAACAGTCTTCGTGCATCTTACTATTTTTATGGAAGCCTCTTAGGCCGTTTTGGTGAAGCGACAGTTGGTTTACCGGGAGGATGTGATCTTGGTCCTCGTCCGATTGACCTACACCTTAAGGCTTTTGAAGCTATGGGTGCAACTGTTAGCTACGAGGGAGATAACATGAAGTTATCTGCTAAAGATACAGGACTTCATGGTGCAAGTATTTACATGGATACGGTTAGTGTAGGGGCAACGATCAATACGATGATTGCTGCGGTTAAAGCGAATGGTCGTACTATTATTGAAAATGCGGCCCGTGAGCCTGAGATTGTTGATGTAGCTACTCTCTTGAATAATATGGGTGCCCATATCCGTGGTGCAGGAACCAATATCATCATTATTGATGGTGTCGAAAGATTACATGGGACACGTCATCAGGTGATTCCAGACCGTATTGAAGCTGGGACGTATATATCTTTAGCTGCTGCAGTTGGTAAGGGAATTCGTATTAACAATGTACTATACGAACACTTAGAAGGATTCATCGCTAAGTTGGAAGAAATGGGAGTTCGAATGACTGTATCTGAAGACAGCATTTTTGTCGAGGAACAGTCTAATTTGAAAGCAATCAATATTAAGACAGCTCCTTACCCAGGCTTTGCAACTGATTTGCAACAACCGATTACCCCACTTTTACTAACAGCTAATGGTCGTGGTACAATTGTCGATACGATTTACGAAAAACGTGTAAATCATGTTTTTGAACTAGCAAAGATGGATGCGGATATTTCGACAACAAATGGTCATATTTTGTACACGGGTGGACGTAATTTGCGTGGGGCCAGTGTTAAAGCGACTGACCTACGAGCTGGGGCTGCACTAGTCATTGCTGGGCTCATGGCTGAAGGTAAAACTGAAATTACAAATATCGAGTTTATCTTACGTGGTTATTCTGATATTATTGAAAAATTACGTAATCTAGGAGCGGATATTACACTTGTTGAGGATTAAACCGTAGAGGTGTTTATGAATATTTGGACCAAATTAGCAATGTTTTCTTTTTTTGAAACGGATCGCTTGTATTTGCGTCCTTTCTTTTTTAGTGATAGTCAGGACTTCCATGAGATAGCTTCGAATCCAGAAAATCTTCAATTTATTTTCCCGACTCAGGCAAGTCTGGAAGAGAGTCAATATGCGTTGGCCAATTACTTTATGAAGTCCCCTTTGGGAGTATGGGCAATTTGTGACCAGAAAAATCAACAAATGATTGGTTCTATTAAATTTGAGAAGTTAGATGAAATCAAAAAAGAAGCTGAGCTTGGCTATTTTTTGAGAAAAGATGCTTGGTCGCAAGGATTTATGACAGAAGTTGTTAGAAAAATTTGTCAGCTTTCTTTTGAGGAATTTGGCTTAAAACAATTATCCATCATTACCCATCTTGAAAATGAATCTAGTCAACGGGTTGCCCTTAAGTCTGGATTCCGTTTGATTCGTCAGTTTAAGGGAAGTGATCGTTACACAAGAAAAATGCGGGATTATCTTGAATTTCGGTATGTAAAAGGAGAATTCAATGAGTAAGCATCAGGAAATTCTAAGCTATTTGGAGGAATTACCAGTAGGTAAAAGGGTCAGTGTTCGTAGTATTTCCAACCATCTGGGAGTCAGTGATGGAACGGCCTATCGCGCTATCAAGGAAGCTGAAAACCGTGGAATTGTGGAGACCCGTCCTAGAAGTGGAACAATCCGCGTCAAATCCCAGAAAGTTGCGATTGAAAGATTAACTTTTGCTGAAATTGCAGAAGTGACTTCTTCTGAGGTTCTGGCTGGGCAAGAAGGTTTAGAGAGAGAATTTAGTAAGTTTTCAATTGGTGCCATGACTGAACAAAATATCTTGTCTTACCTTCACGATGGGGGGCTCTTGATTGTCGGAGACCGAACCCGTATTCAGTTGCTAGCCTTGGAAAATGAAAATGCAGTTCTGGTTACAGGGGGATTTCAGGTTCATAATGATGTACTTAAACTGGCCAATCAAAAAGGGATTCCGGTTCTGAGAAGCAAGCATGACACATTCACCGTCGCGACCATGATCAATAAAGCCTTGTCAAATGTCCAAATCAAGACTGACATTTTGACAGTTGAGAAACTTTATCGCCCGAGTCATGAGTATGGTTTTCTGAGAGAGACTGACACCGTTAAAGATTATTTGGACTTAGTTCGTAAGAATCGTAGCAGCCGTTTCCCTGTTATCAATCAACATCAGGTTGTTGTTGGGGTTGTTACTATGAGAGATGCGGGTGATAAGTCACCAAGTACCACAATTGATAAGGTCATGTCTCGTAGTCTATTTTTGGTTGGATTATCGACAAATATTGCCAATGTGAGTCAACGGATGATTGCAGAAGACTTTGAAATGGTACCGGTTGTTCGGAATAATCAAACCTTGCTTGGAGTTGTGACACGACGAGATGTCATGGAGAAGATGAGTCGATCCCAAGTCTCTGCTTTACCAACTTTTTCAGAGCAGATTGGTCAAAAACTTTCTTATCACCATGATGAAGTAGTGATTACAGTGGAACCCTTTATGCTAGAGAAAAATGGTGTTTTGGCTAATGGTGTTTTGGCAGAAATTCTGACCCATATGACTCAAGATTTAGTTGTGAATAGTGGGCGCAATCTCATCATCGAGCAGATGCTAATCTACTTTTTGCAGGCTGTTCAGATAGATGATATACTGCGCATTCAAGCACGCATTATCCACCACACTAGACGATCAGCTATTATTGATTACGATATTTATCATGGTCATCAGATTGTTTCAAAAGCAAATGTGACTGTTAAAATTAATTAGAAACTAGGAGAAAAAATGATAACATTAAAATCAGCTCGTGAAATCGAAGCTATGGACAGGGCCGGTGATTTTTTAGCAAGTATCCATATTGGCTTACGTGATTTGATTAAGCCAGGCGTAGATATGTGGGAAGTTGAAGAATACGTTCGCCGTCGTTGTAAGGAAGAAAATTTCCTTCCACTTCAGATTGGGGTTGACGGTGCCATGATGGACTATCCTTATGCTACCTGCTGCTCTCTTAACGATGAAGTAGCTCATGCCTTCCCTCGTCACTATATTTTGAAAGATGGTGATTTGCTCAAAGTTGATATGGTTTTGGGAGGTCCTATTGCTAAATCCGATTTGAATGTCTCAAAATTAAACTTCAACAATGTGGAACAAATGAAGAAATACACTCAGAGCTATTCTGGTGGTCTTGCAGACTCATGTTGGGCTTATGCTGTTGGTACACCGTCCGAAGAAGTGAAAAACTTGATGGATGTAACTAAAGAAGCCATGTATAAGGGAATTGAGCAAGCTGTTGTTGGGAACCGTATCGGTGATATCGGTGCGGTGATTCAAGAATACGCTGAAAGTCGTGGTTACGGTGTAGTGCGTGATTTGGTTGGTCATGGTGTTGGTCCAACCATGCACGAAGAACCAATGGTTCCTAACTATGGTATTGCTGGTCGTGGACTTCGTCTTCGTGAAGGAATGGTCTTAACCATTGAACCAATGATCAATACAGGTGACTGGGAAATCGATACAGATATGAAAACTGGTTGGGCCCATAAGACCATTGACGGTGGATTGTCATGTCAGTATGAACACCAATTCGTGATTACGAAAGATGGTCCTGTTATCTTGACTAGTCAAGGTGAAGAAGGAACTTATTAAAATAAGTAAAAGTAGATTGAAGAAAAAGTCGGCTTGGACAAATTTCTTCAATCTTTTTCTTTTATCTATAGTGAAATGAAAAAACCGAACAACTTGATTGAGAAATTCAAATCAATTTCTAACAATGTTTTAGAAAACATAGTGTTACTATTACAGGGTTTGTTTCATATAATATAATGACAAAAACAGTTAACCGTAGCAAACTTGATACAAATTTTAATATTTATAGTACAATAGTTTTAAATTCTTAAGAAAGTTGGTTCTTTATTGGAAACGATAGTCTTTTCAATCTCTGTTTTTTTAGCAGGGGTCTTGTCCTTCTTTTCTCCCTGTATTTTTCCTCTTCTGCCAGTTTATGCTGGAGTTTTATTGGATGATCAGGAAAGTGCAAAAAGCTTCTCCTTATTTGGAAGAAAAGTCGCTTGGTCAGGCTTGATTCGAACGCTTTGCTTTATCGCAGGTATCTCTCTCATTTTCTTTATTTTAGGATTTGGTGCTGGTTACTTTGGCAATATTCTCTATGCCAATTGGTTTCGCTATACCATGGGAACAATTATTATCATTTTAGGCCTTCACCAGATGGAAATTTTTCATTTTAAGAAATTAGAGGTTCAAAAAAGCTTTACTTTTAAGAAATCAGAAGCCAATCGTTATTGGTCGGCCTTTTTACTCGGTATTACCTTTAGCTTTGGTTGGACACCTTGTATTGGTCCAGTTTTGAGTTCTGTTTTAGCGCTTGCGGCTTCTGGGGGCAATGGCGCTTGGCAAGGAGCTATTTATACCTTGATTTACACTCTGGGGATGGCCATTCCTTTCTTGGTCTTGGCTCTAGCTTCAGGTGTAGTAATGCCTTATTTTAGTAAAATCAAGCGTCATATGATGCTACTGAAGAAAATTGGTGGTTTCCTCATTATTTTAATGGGAATTTTGTTACTATTAGGACAAGTAAATGTTCTAGCTGGAATTTTTGAATAAAGGAGAACAAATGAAAAAAGTAATATTTACTGGCTTAAGCCTCTTGTCATTAGTTGTATTGATGGCCTGTGGTGAGGAAGAAACTAAAAAGACTCAAGCAGCACAACAGCCAAAACAACAAACGACTGTACAACAAATTGCTGTTGGAAAAGATGCTCCAGACTTCACCTTGCAATCCATGGATGGTAAAGAAGTTAAGTTATCTGATTATAAGGGTAAAAAAGTCTATTTGAAGTTTTGGGCTTCCTGGTGTGGTCCATGTAAGAAAAGTATGCCTGAGTTGATGGAACTAGCGGCAAAACCAGATCGCGATTTTGAAATTCTTAGTGTCATTGCACCGGGTATTCAAGGCGAAAAAACTGTTGAGCAATTCCCACAATGGTTCCAAGATCAAGGTTATAAGGATATCCCTGTTCTTTATGACACAAAAGCAACCACCTTCCAAGCTTATCAAATTCGAAGCATTCCTACAGAATACCTAATTGATAGTCAAGGAAAGATTGGGAAGATTCAATTTGGTGCTATCAGCAATGCGGATGCAGAAGCAGCATTTAAAGAAATGAACTAGCATAGATAAAGAGAATCTGATTACAAATTTCATGGTATAATAGATGGTAACCGTAACGTTGCCGTCTTTTTTGTCGGCTAATAGAAAGAGAAGAGAATGTTAAAGAAAAATGATATTGTAGAAGTTGAAATTGTTGACTTGACCCATGAAGGCGCAGGAGTTGCCAAGGTGGATGGTTTGGTATTTTTTGTAGAGAATGCTTTACCGAGTGAAAAAATCCTCATGCGTATCCTCAAGGTAAATAAAAAGATTGGTTTTGGGAAAGTTGAAGAATACCTTGTCCAGTCACCACACCGTAATCAAGATTTAGATTTGGCTTACCTGCGTTCAGGAATCGCGGATTTAGGTCATCTTGCCTATCCAGAACAGCTCAAGTTTAAAACCAAGCAAGTCAAGGACAGTCTCTACAAGATTGCAGGAACTGTAAATGTAGAAGTTGCTGAAACTTTGGGTATGGAAAATCCAGTCAAGTATCGCAATAAGGCGCAAGTACCCGTTCGTCGAGTGAATGGTGTTTTGGAAACAGGATTTTTCCGTAAGAATTCCCACGATCTCATGCCACTGGAAGATTTCTTTATCCAAGATCCTGTGATTGATGAGGTAGTTGTAGCCCTACGCGACCTGCTCCGTCGTTATGATTTGAAACCTTATGATGAAAAGGAACAATCTGGCTTGATTCGGAACCTTGTGGTGCGTCGTGGTCATTACTCAGGACAAATCATGGTTATTTTGGTAACAACTCGTCCCAAAATTTTTCGTGTCGACCAATTGATTGAACAACTAATCAAGCAGTTCCCAGACATTACGTCTGTTATGCAAAATATCAACGACCAGAACACCAATTCGATTTTTGGTAAGGAATGGCGCACCCTTTATGGACGAGACTTTATCACTGACCAGATGTTGGGAAATGACTACCAAATCGCTGGACCCGCTTTTTACCAAGTCAATACTGGAATGGCTGAAAAACTTTATCAAACAGCTATTGACTTTGCTGCATTAAAAGAAGATGATGTGGTTATCGATGCTTATTCTGGTATTGGAACAATTGGCCTCTCTGTTGCGAAACATGTCAAAGAAGTTTATGGTGTTGAGGTAATTCCAGAAGCGGTTGAGAATAGCAAGAAGAATGCTCAACTGAACCATATTTCAAACGCCCACTATGTCTGTGACACAGCTGAAAATGCTATGAAGAATTGGCTCAAAGAAGGTATTCAACCAAGTGTTATATTAGTGGACCCACCAAGAAAAGGACTCACAGAAAGCTTTATCAAGGCCAGTAGTCAAACAGGAGCAGACCGCATCGCCTATATCTCCTGCAATGTCGCTACTATGGCGCGTGATATCAAACTCTACAGAGAATTGGGATATGAATTGAAGAAAGTACAGCCGGTTGATTTATTTCCGCAAACGCACCACGTCGAGTGTGTGAGTTTGTTAGAGAAACGCAATTAATTCTCAAAAGGTTCCCCGAATCTTTTGAGTTCCACAGACGCACCATGTGGAGTGTGTGGTATTGCTTGTAAAAGCGTAAAAACCTTGTAACGAAAAGGGTTATGAAAAGCCTTGTAGGTAAGGCTTTTTCTCGTTTAGAGGGGAAGTATTAGAGTAACCTCTCAAATTTTTTACTAGCTCTGATAACTTATTCGAGATAGATTCTATTACCATAAACACTGTGGTGATGTTTTGTTTCTAAAAGATATGAAGTAGATGGGAATAAATGTATTAAAATTACTTTTGGTTTTTTGAATATGATTATTTTAAAGGAAATACAAATTTTCATTTTGATGAAATAGCTAACTTTATGTTTTTTGAGAATAATCTCCTATGAGAGTATAATTAATTTTTAAAGTCCAGTCTTACATGTAAATCAAGTGTTAAATTTAATTTCATTAAGATAATAGTGAAAAGTTAGTTGATAAATTTGAAAAAATGAGTTAAGATACACTAGGAAAAAGAAAGGATAATAGTGATGAAAAATGCAATTAGTTTATTTTCTTCGTCTGGTATAGGTGATTTAGGGTTACATAAAAATGGTATAGAAACAGTAGTTGCTTGTGAACTTTTAAAGGAGCGAGCAGAATTGTTTCAAGTTAATAACCCGAATTCAAAAGTATTTAATGGGGATATTTGGGAACTAGAAGATGATATAGTTGATTATTATCAGACGAATTTCAAAGGGAATCCGTTTATTATATTAGCAACCCCCCCTTGTCAAGGAATGTCTTCTAATGGAATGGGAAAGATGTTGAATGATTTTAGAAAAGGCCTAAGACCAAAATATGATGAAAGAAATCGTTTAATTATTCCTGCTGTCCGTATCATTAAGAAATTACGACCCAAATGGATTATATTTGAGAATGTTTCAAATATGGTTAATACACTGATATATGATGAAAAGGATAATTTAGTAAATATAATTGATTATATTCATGAGGAATTAGGGGACGAGTATATAGGTGAACCTCAGATAATTAATATGGCTGATTACGGCGTTCCTCAAAATAGAGTTAGATTATTGACAGTTTTTTCAAGAACGAAAAAGGGAAAAAGGTATTTCGCTTATAATAAGACTTTTATTCCAGAGCAAACGCACTCTAAGGAAGGAAATCTTCTAACCAGCAAATGGCTTACTTTAAGGGATACAATTGGTGACCTACCTTCGCTAAGAGCGGAAAAAGGTAAAAACGAAAGTAAGGAGAACTTACTCCACAGGGTTCCAATCTTAGATGAGAAAAAACTATTTTGGTTAGATAATACATCAGAAGGAAAATCAGCATTTAACAATCAGTGTATTAATCAAGAATGTTTATACCAAGAAAATAGTTTACATGGTTCAAGACATAATGTTGAAGGTATTAATAAGTCAAAAACTGATACGCCTTTATATTGTCAAAAATGTGGATCACTTCTTCCTAGACCATATGTAGAAGACAAGTATAGTGGTGAAAAAAGGTTAATGAAAGGATTTGTTAGTGCTTATAAGAGAATGTATTGGGATGAGCCAGCTAGTACAATTACTCAAAATTTCCAATATGTATCCTCTGATAACAAAGTTCATCCGACTCAAACAAGAGTATTATCTTTGTGGGAAGCGTTGAGATTACAGACTATTTCTGATTATGAGTATACTTTCAAAGTGAATAATAAACTTGTAAAGGATGGTCTGATTCGTGATTCGATTGGAGAAAGTGTTCCTCCTCATATTATTGATTTGATTGTAAAAAACATACTTCAAATTGAAAATGAATAAATTAATAGAGTAGGGGATAATCTCTAGCCCCTCTCACACCGCCGTATGTGCCGTTCGGCATACGGCGGTTCAACTAACTTTTAACGCATGTCGTTCAAGATAATAATCCAGACACGAAACCAGTCCACGTTTTTTAAGGACTGGTTTTGATATAGCACGTTTAAGTACCGACTTCTGAGCTACTAATTGGTAGTGGTCGCCCCAGCCAGATACCTTATCTGCTATCCATTTAGGAACTCCTAACTTAAGCAATCCCCATAATCGTCTCGATTTCTTCTTCCATTGCTTCCAGATAATCACTCGTAGGCGAGTACGCAAGCGCTCATCTATGCTAGCGACTATACTTTTCATATTTCCCAATGAGAAATAGTTTATCCATCCTCGAATAGACAAATTCAGTTGCTCAATACGTCTTGTTAAGTCTATACTCCATTTCCTCTGTGTTAGTTTCTTCAATTTAAGCTTAAATCTCCGAACACTATCTTGATGTGGACAACTTTTCCAACCATCTGTTGATTTCCAGAACCCAAAACCTAAGTATTTCAGCTCTCTTGGTCTGCTAATCTTAGTCTTGGTCATATTTACTTTCAAACCTAGCCGTTTCTCAATAAAACGACTGACTGAATACATTACACGCTTAGCGGTTGCCTCGCTTTCGACCGTAATCACACAATCATCTGCGTAGCGCACAAATCGAAGTCCCCTCTTTTCTAATTCCTTGTCCAATTCATTAAGCATGATATTGGATAAGAGAGGAGATAAATTTCCTCCCTGTGGTGTACCAACTAGCGTTTTATGACGCTGACCGTTAATGATAACACCTGAATGAAGATACTTACGAATCAAGGATTCCGTATCTCCGTCTTCGATAATGTTATGTACTAAGGACATCAATCTATCTTGAGGAACCGTATCGAAAAATTTCTCTAGGTCTATATCCACTATCCACTCATAGCCGTCATTTAAGTACTCTAAGAGCTTCATGATGGCTTTTTCACATGACCTATTTGGTCTGAAGCCATAACTCGTATCTGAGAAATGAGGTTCACAAATGGGGCTCATGACTTGGACAATGGCCTGTTGAATCATTCTATCCATAACCGTTGGAATTCCTAATTGACGAATACCTCCGTTTGGTTTAGGAATCTCAACTCTGAGAACTGGTTGAGGCTTATATTTTCTCTGTTTTATCAGTTCCTTAGTCAGGCGCCAGTTTTGTCTGAGATAATTATCCATCTCTTCAATAGTAATTCCATCAATCCCAGCTGAGCCTTTATTGGATTTTACTTGACTGTAGGCTTCAAGCATATTTTCGCGTGATAAATATCTTATCTATCAATTTTGACATGTGCGTATTCCTTTATTGTTTTGGTGTCTGAGGGACATCTTATATTGGTGAGCCTTCATCTAGTCAATACGTGACAGACTCCAGTTCTATCAGACCACTCGTTTTACAGACACAAGTGAAGTAGGATTACTTCAATCTGTCGTTTTCTCTTTCTAGCGACAGACCTCAAACAGTCTCTCCCCAGACTGTTTGAGTATTCCCCCTTCGCTCCACTTCCATTACAGAAATTTCCTCACTACTATGGGTTCGGCTGACTTCTCATGATTCGTTGTTACTACGCTTTCAGCGCTCATGAGACTTCACGGGATAAGTCGTACATCTTTCCTCGTTTATACAAGATATGAGGACGTTAAAAGGTTACAGTGAAAATAGGAAATCTGACGCAGAGTCTTTAGACTCTAGGAAGATTTATCTTTTTCACACAAACCTTAGTCCGAATTCAATTACTCTCGTGATTTACGCATATAGGTTACGACTACCTTTTTGGACTTTAGAGTTTGAAGCCCCTTTATCCGCTATATACGCCTTACTATCACGTTCCTATTCGTAGAGCCACGATTTCGCTATCCCTTCCTCTGACGATTCTTATTTCCAGCGTCAGACTTGGGAATCACTATTGGGTTCACCGGTAGCGGGTGCCCACGGAGGACTTACACCTCAGATGCACGACATGCCCGTCGTACGTCAAAAAGGACTTAGCAATTGTACTGAGTCCTTTTTAAAAGTTAAATTTTAGAAGATTATAAATCAATTATATAGAGATATCATATCCAATCCATTTTTTTAATTTTAATTTTTCAATATATTTTTTATCATCTAGAACAGCAATCCAACTTGTACACATTTTTTTAACTCCAGAGGAATTCATAATTGAGACACTCGTAGTACGTCCTCCATCAACTTTAGGATGCACGATCCTTCCCCAATCTTCCTGTGAAAGATTATTACTGTAGAAAACTGCTATAATAGTTGGAACTTCATCAATAAAATCCCACAAAATTCCGATTAAATTATTAGTGTCTCTATGATGTGCTTTCCAGTCGAATGAATTAAGTAAATTTATGCGCTGTTCCCCAATTAATGGCTTTGGAACTTGTGAAGCTGGTGGAGTTGTACCACAAGTAGCTTTGACTTCAATACCGCCAAATTTATAAGGACTAAACAATGCTTTTTCTTTTGGATATTTTTTACCGTTTTCAACTGTATATAGTGTATGATAGTATTCTAATTTATCGTCACTGTTAGTAAGTAATAAGTCAGGATAACCATCTTGATGAAGATTAGATTGTAAATTTTGATTTGAAAACTTTTGAAGACTTTTTCCAAAGTATTCACCTACAACACCGCTAAGATTACGCATGCCCATTATTTCAAAAATATTAATTTCAAATTCTTTAGTTTGTTTATCAAGAGAAATAAGTGCTTCGTTTGAAAATTCAATTGCTTGTAATATTTGGGAATTAGTAATTATTACTTTATTATCTATTTTAACTGAATGTTTATTATTTATTATATATTTTAATTTGTTCATGATAGTGTTTCCTTTATATTTCTTATTTTCCAGTTAGTTTTTTTAAGTATGTAGATTTATAATTAGGATTTTCTATAATAGCAATCCAACCGTCTCCCATTTTCTTTTTTCCGCTACTCAAAAGAGAGCATACTTTCGTATTGCGACCACTTATTCCTGAAATTTTTCCCCAATCTTCCTGTTTTAATTGATTCGAATAGAATACACCAGAAATGACTGGTAGAGAATCTTCTTCAATAAAATCCCATATAACACCCAATAGATGCTTCCCGTCCCTATGGTGAGCTTGCCATGTAATGTGATTAATATGCTCTAGTCGTGGGCTAAATTTTTTTATTTTAGAGTCTGTAGAAACGCTACCAGAAGTACATTTTACTTCAATACCTTTTGGGTAATTCATAAGATTAGCTTGTTTATCCGTTATTGCAATAGTTAGAATAATATCAGGATATCCTTTTTCATTTGGATTTACTATTGCATTATTATTAGAGTTAAGTGATATTCCGGTACAAAAACAAGCTCCAATTAAACCAGAGATTGCTTTGTAGTCTATATTTGAATATACTGCTTTAGGAAGTTCAGCAATTAGCTTATTTGTATATTCAATTGCTTGAATAATATTCTCTGGATTAATAAAGAAACCGGTAGTTTCAGAAATTAATATAGGGAACGGATTTGTGGTATACTTAATTGATTGAGACATATTTTCCTCCTTATTACCTTATATTCTAGCATATTGAAATAAGTTTGTATATATGTTGAATGTTTAATATTATTGGTTTAAATAGAAATGAGACTAATATGTTTGGTACTCTATATTTTATAGTATTGTTTTTTGATTATTATCTGATATAATGTTACCGAAGAAAATCAAGGTATATAAAATTAAAAATATACTTTATCTTACTCTGATTTTCAATTATTTTTGCTAATATGGTATATTGAATCAAGAATAGTACGCCACGACTGCTAAAATATTTCTATACATTAATTTGACTTTCCTAATCGATTTGTTCACA
>NZ_JVLI01000007.1:0-1634 GCF_001072315.1 Streptococcus pseudopneumoniae
GCTATTACAGCTATTACAGCTATTACAGCTATTACAGCTATTACAGCTATTACAGCTATTACAACTAGATTATACCATTTTCAATATTTTTAATCAAACAAAATGGTATAAATACAGCTGATTTCAAGATTTCAAGAAAGCGCAACCAACAAGTCTATAATAATTAAAAATGACTATGCATAACAATAGATATCCTCCCCTTAACTTTAAGATCTTCTTCAGATAGCTTCTATAAATATAAATTTATACTATTTTAAAATCAAATTCATAAACTTTCGTCTTATAAACAAATATATTATAGTTTTAATTAAACATCCTATTATTAATTCCCTATGCCTATCATTTCAAAGTATGCACTTATACAACGATATTTCTTGAATAGGCTATCAACAAATGGGGAACTTTGATTTCAAATGAGTATAGTGAATTGAAGCTAGAATAGTATAACACAGGTTCTAAAATATTTTTATAAATTGATTTGAATTCAAAAATTAAATTGTTCCGTTCTTATTTCATTCCACTATACACCGTGACTGCTAAAATATTTCTAGAAATTAATTTGACTTCCCTAATAGATTTATTCACATCCTATTTCAATCAACTGTACTTTTTCAAGAATACAACAACAGCCTTGTACCTCTGAAATGAGGAACAAGGCCGTTTTTTAATCTTTTGTATTCATTGTCCACTTAACAATGAACAATTCATATTTTGACTAAATTTTTAGTCTTCTTTTTTCTTTCCAAGAGCAAGTCCGAGACCACCTAGCATACCAAGAAGGCCTAGAGATGCAAGAGTTATATTTGATTCTGTTCCTGTATTTGGTAATACATTTTGAGAATCATTTGATTTAGCTCCATTGTCAATAGTAGTCTTAGTATCTACCGGATCTGCATTTGGAGTAACTACATCTGGAATTGGAGTTGGACTAGCTGGTGCTGGTATATCTTGACCAGAACTTCCATTAGTATCAGGTGTTACTGGCGCAACTGGATTTGTATTTGTAGTTCCACTTACTTTTCTGAAAATGTGGGTAATGACTGGTTCATTTTCATCAATCACAGTTCGTACAAATTCATATACTGGAATTGATCCATGTTCAGCATCCTTTTCATTACCTGTCTTAACGGATGGTTTCAATACATTTCCATCTTCATCAATCCATCGAACCTCAATCATTAGCTCTGGCAATGCAATTGAACCCGGTAATACATCGTTTTCAAAAGTTGTTACCTTAGGAACTTCCACAGATGATTTACCTGGTTCAGTAATCTTACCTGTACCTGTTTTTTCTACGTTTGGTAGATCACTGTTTGGTACTTTACCTTTACCATCTTCATCGATTGTAACGACGATTGGATTACCATCTTTACCTGGGATCTCTACCTTAGTTCCTGGTGGATATGTTGACCCATCTGGTTTCTTCGGTGTCACTGTAACATCACCTGTCTTAGGATCTTGTTCTAACTCTACTTTGGGTTCTTTTGTTGTTCCATAAGTTCGAACGGTTGTTGGAGTTACCTTACCTGTTTTTGGATCAACTTCATAGGTAGTGGTATCAATTACATCGCGACCTTCAGAATCTTTAGATTGTTCAACCTTAGTTTTCGCACCAACTTTAACGATTGTCTTAC
>NZ_JVLI01000073.1:0-4675 GCF_001072315.1 Streptococcus pseudopneumoniae
GCCTGCGGCTAGTTTCCTAGTTTGCTCTTTGATTTTCATTGAGTATAAGACTGTGGTATAATAGAAGGAGGAAATGAATGACTGTACGTCATCCGGGCATCAGCCCGACCAATGATTTGGTTGCTAAGAAGATTTTTAGCAATCCAGAAATCACTTGTCAATTTATCCGCGATATGCTGGACTTGCCAGCAAAAAATGTGACTATTTTGGAGGGAAGTAACATTCACGTCTTGCCTTCCCTGCCCTATTCGGCGCAAGATTTCTATACCAGTATAGATGTTTTGGCGGAGTTGGACAATGGCACGCAAGTAATTATTGAGATTCAGGTACATCATCAGAATTTTTTCATCAATCGTCTGTGGGCTTATCTGTGCAGCCAGGTCAATCAAAACCTCGAAAAAATTCGCCAACGAGAAGGTGATACTCATCAAAGTTACAAACACATCGCACCTGTTTACGCTATCGCAATTGTAGATAGTAACTACTTCCATGATGATCAAGCTTTTCATAGCTTTAGCATGCGAGAGGACACGACAGGTGAGGTCTTAACCATCACAAATAACGGTCAAGAAAACCATCTAGTCAAGATGGCGTTCTTGAAATTAAGAAAATACAGAGAAACCAGCAAAGATAGCATTCGCAAGCCATGGTTGGAGTTTTTCGATAACAAACCTTTTACTCAACAACCCGAGCGAGCTATTAGCCAAGCAGATCAACTGCTGGACTACAAGAGCTGGTCCGAGGGGGACAGGAAAATGTTTAGTCAACTACGTATGCGAGAAGAACAAGCTTTGTTAGCTCAGGACTATGCCTTGGAGCAAGCTGAGGAGAAAGGTTTAGAGCGTGGTCTTGAACGCGGTCGTGCAGAAGGGATTGAACAAGGGTTAGAACGTGGTCGTGCAGAGGGTATTGAACAAGGCTTAGAGCGCGGGAAAGTTGAAGGAAGTTTGTCTATGCTACTAAATCTAGTCCATCAAGGTCTTTTGACTTCCGAGGTTGCCAGCCAGCAGTTGGGCATGAGCGTCGCTGAGTTTGAGGAGCTATTGTAAGACCATACAATCACTAATAACATAAAAGTGAACAGGATAGTATTTTAGTCCTGTTCACTTTTTATTTTTTGCTATCCAACAAAGTACTCACAGAATTCTACACGACAAAAGAGAAGGCAAAGCGTCCCTCTCTTTCATATTTTTAATTAATTAGTTTTTGCGTTTCACAAATGGAAGTGCACCAAAGAATAATCCAAGGAATCCTAATGATGCAATCGCAACATTATCTTTTCCACCAGTGTTTGGAAGTTCTTTCTTATCTGCTGCTTTTGCAACTGGAGCTTGATAAGTATTATATCAGCAAGTATCTGCTATAAAAAACTAAGCTAAAAATCTCCTAGTGACATAAACAAATTCAAACTACACCCACTCACCGTTAGCATTTACTGTGTAACCATCGATAGTTGTGTTCACCGCCAAAGCTCCTGATGGGTATGAATAGTACCATTTACCGCCAACTTGGTACCAGCCTGTCTTCATTGCACCTAAGCCATCTAGATAATACCATGTACCATTTTCTTTTATCCATCTAGTACTCATTTTACCTAAACTGTCGAGATGGTACCAACTACCATTTATAAGTTTCCAGCCAGTTATCATGGCACCTAAATCGTTTAAATAATACCAGTCACCGTCAATTTTCTTCCATACCATCAATTACAGCAATATTGGGTGTCAGAACACCATCTTTTTCATTTAGATAGTATTGTTTATCCCCTAAGGTTAGTAGCCCTTTTTTCATTACTCCATCAGTTTCAAAGTAGTAAGTCTTACCATCAATCTTTTGCCAGCCAGTGATATAGACCAAACTCAACCCACTACCATTGTTAAAGCCAAAAAAACAGGAGATTTCTCTCCTGTTATGAGTCAATTATTTAAAATTAAACCCACTCACCGTTTGCATTTACAGTGTAACCATCTGGTGTAGTAGTACTTACTGCAAGGGCACCTGATGCGTATGAGTAGTACCAGTTACCACCAACTTGATACCAACCAGTTGCCATTGCACCTGATGATTTCAAGTAGTACCAAGTACCGTTATCTTTAACCCAACCAGTTGCCATTGCACCTGATGATTTCAAGTAGTACCAAGTTCCGTTATCTTTAACCCAACCAGTTTGCATAACACCTTCAGTATTTAGGTAGTACCAAGTTCCTTGATCATTAATCCAACCTGCTGCTTTTGTACCTTTTGAGTCTACTACATAAGTCCAGTTACCTTTAGTATCTTTATTCCAACCGAATTTAACTACAGCTGCTGGAGTTGGTGTGTCTGCTTTAATAACATCTTCCAATACGAATGCTACTTTTTGTTCTTTATATTTATCTTTAGCATCTTTTTCAGCTTTTTCATAATCAGCTTTCGCATCTTGCAATGCTTTATCTGCTTTCAATAAGTCGTCAGTAGCTTTTCCAACTGCTGCATATTTAGAATTCGTAACTTGTTCTAGACTATTAAAAGTTTGACCTTCTTCCAATAGACCTGTACCGTCAGCAATTGCTGTAGTCAAAGCATTAATAGCTTTTTTAAGTTTTTCAGAGTCTTTTTGTTCTGCTTTTACAGTGGCATCTAGCTCTTTAACTTCTTTTTCTAAAGTAGAAACCTTTTCATTAGCGTCAGAATAAGCTTGTTGAGCTTTTGCCAATGCTGACTCAAGTTTTAATTTTTCAGCTTCGTATTTCTTTGTAGCTTCTACATCACCACCAAGTGGTTTTTCATCATATTTATCATTAACAGCTTTCTGAGCATTGTCCAAGGCTTCCTTGGCTTTATCTAACTCTAAATATGCTCCTGTACGTGTTCCTTCTTTTTCACCTAATTCAGCTTTTTTAGTTGCCAATTCTGCTGAATCTTTAGTTGTCTTAGCGTCTACTTTTGTACGTAAGTCTGTAAAAATTGCTTTTTGTCCTTCTGCATCACCTCTTTTTAGTTTAGCATCACGAAGAGCTTTAACGGCATCAGAATAAGCTTGTTGAGCTTCTGCAAGTTTTTCCTCTGCTGTCTTTTGAGCTTTTGTTGAAGCTTGTAGAGCTGAATGAGCTTTACGCAATGTATTTACAACAGGTTGAAGAGCTTTAACCTTAGCTACTGCATCATCAACGTTACCGTTATCACCGGCCTTAACTCCAAGAGCATCCTTAATTAAGGTTGCATATGAATCATCAGCTGAAACAGCTTGTACAGCACCAAATGCTGCAAGAGCGACTGCGCTTGTCAATAAAACTTTTTTCATCGTTTTATCTCCTTTGTTTTCTTTATAATATTTTTTCGTAAGACTATCTTACTACCATACAGTATATAAATATTTGCAGGATTTGTCAAGACTTTTCTTATGTTTTTTTAACTTTTTACCTATTTCTTCGAAAAAAGGAGAAGAAAACTAACTCACGAAAAAATTCCCCCTGAAATACTCTAGCTTCCAAGTTGACATTTCGCAACTACTCATCCCTCAGATGATAGCTTTTATATCTAAACTATATAGATAGTTAGACAGAACTTACTTCCTTGGCATTATCTTACAAACCCTTGTAAAAGTCAAGTAAAAACGGCAAGTATTTGGATAACACTTGCCATTTCATCAACTTTCTACTATATAAAGATTGAACTCAGCGTAAAGCCTCAAATTCAGCGACAGTCATGCCCAACTGCTGGCTGGCTATCTCGGAAGTCAGGAGATGTTGGCGAACGAGATTTACTAGACCTACTTTTAATCCCTCTTCAATACCACGCTCTAAACCTTGTTCGATACCTTCTGCTCTAGCTGTTTCCAAGGCATAGTCCTGTGCCAACAAAGCTTGTTCTTCGCGCATATGTAATTGACTAAACATTTTCCTGTCCTCCTCGGACCAGCTCTTATAGTCCAGCAGTTGGTCTGCCTGGCTGATGGCTCGCTCGGGTTGCTGAGTAAAGGGGTTATTCCCGAAAAACTCCAACCATGGTTTGCGAACCTTGTCCTTGCTGGTTTCTCTGTATTTTTTTAATTTCAAGAATGCCATCTTGACTATTAGTGCTAGTCTTATAACAGCGCCTCAAACTCAGCGACGCTCATGCCCAATTGCTCACTCGCAACCTCAGCGGTTAAAAGATGTTGGCGTACTAAATCTAGAAAGGTAAAGATTTAGTACGCTCTAAGCCTTTTTCCTCAGCTTGTTCCAAGGCATAGTCCTGCGCTAACAAGGCTTGTTCTTCACGCATACGTAGTTGACTAAACATTTTCCTGTCCTCCTCAGACCAGCTCTTGTAGTCTAGCAGTTGGTCTGCTTGGCTGATGGATCGCTCAGGTTGTTGAGTAAAGGGCTTATTCCCGAAAAACTCCAACCAGGGCTTGCGAACCTCGTCTTTGCTGGTTTCTCTGTATTTTTTTAATTCCAAGAATGCCATCTTGACTAGATGGTTTTCTTGACCGTTATTGGTGATGGTTAAGACCTCACCTGTCGTGTCTTCGCGCATACTAAAACTGTGAAAGGCCAAATCATCTTGGAAGTAATTACTATCTACGATGGCAATAGCATAAACCGGTGCGATATGCTTGTAACTTTGATGAGTATTGCCCTCTTGCTGGCGAATTTTTTCTAGGTTTTGATTGACCTGACTGCACAAGTAAGCCCACAGGCGATTGATGAAA
>NZ_JVLI01000074.1:0-990 GCF_001072315.1 Streptococcus pseudopneumoniae
AGATACTACTGTCGGTGTACCTTTTGTTCCTAATGTAGCATTTTGGTCATCTTCATGGTCTGTTACTTTCGCTAGAGTTGAAAGATTTACAGTTCCCCCTACATTTACTGTCGTTACATCTGAGTTTGTTGCTGATGACACTACTGGTGCTTCGTTAGTTACATTGACTGAATATTTTCCTGAGTAACTTCCATGAGAAGCTGAACCATTATGCGAAATGATTTGAATGTTATTCTTTCCTTCAGCAACTGGTTTTGTCAGTGTTAATGTAATTGTATCAACAAAATCACCGTGCTTAACAGATTCAATAGTTGCTCTTTCTGGATTTTCTGTAATAGACCATCCTCTGTCTTCGCCTCGTTTCAAGGTCACTTGAGGTGCTGAATTTGTTTCTTTATCTTTGTACCAGAAATATGAATATCCTGTATCGTGCGGAACTGTTAGTACAACTTTCTTAGCTCCAGCGACAACACTAGTTTGGTCTTTAGCGGCCTCTGATGGTAAGATTTTTGATTCACCAATAGAAACTTCTAAGTCTGCCTTTTCGCTTTCAATACCATTAACAGTTTGCGTAACTTCAACCTTGTTCTTAGGAGCATAGAATGTTCTTGAAGCTTCACTACCACCTCTTAAGGCTTCATTACTGTTCAATCCTTTATCTAAAGGAAGTTTCCAAGTACCGTCTTCTCCAACTTGTGTTGTTTTTTCTGAGATTACTGTTGTTCCTTCTGGATCTTTAACAGTCACTTTGATAGTTGCACCAGGTCTACCTGTTCCTGTAATTTCACTATCAGTAGAATAAATTGTATTCTTAGATTTAGTATTTACTACTGGAACTGAACCTTGAACAGTTACAGTATGTGTATACTCGTCAGACTCTTTACCTTGACTATCTACTGCTTTATATTTAACAGTATATGTTCCTGGTGTTGCTAAATCTGCTGCTTCAAGAGTTGTTTTGCTTGTATCACCATTGATAGATACTACTGT
>NZ_JVLI01000075.1:0-1169 GCF_001072315.1 Streptococcus pseudopneumoniae
TAGCTACAGTAGAATCTGCTGTACCTGTATTTGGCAATTCTTTAGCTGCTTTACGCGCATTTGCTTGTGCTGATGCTGTTTGACCAGCATTAGCTGCTGCTTGAGCAGTAGCTGGAGCTACAGCTGGTTTTTGAGCAGCTTGGTCGTTAGCTGGAGTTGCATGATCAGTTGATGAAGCAACTTTCGCCATGAAGTCTTCGATACGTTTAACCATTGCATCCACTTCTGCTTGAGTTGCGTCTGCATTAGCAAATACTTTCTTAGCATCTGCTGATAATGCATTCGCTTCTTTTGCAGTTTCTGCATCAAGCTTAGCTGATTCTTTAATGATCAATTCATCTAATTGATGGATAGCACCTTCTAACTTAGCTTTATCCACTTTTGCGTCAGTGTTAGTAGCTCCGTTATTACCTCCACCATTTGATGGTACATATGGACGTTGTTTAAAGATATCTTTAGCTACGATTGTGTAAACTTTACCATCTTTAGTAATTACAGTTGCGTTTCCTGCTTTGTCGAAGATAACTTCTACTACATCAGCATTTGCTCCTTTAATCTTAGCTTTTGCAGCTTCTTTTTCTGCATCTGTTAAGTTATTGAAGTCTGCTACTGTTTCTTTTTCGAAGTCAACGTTGATGTTTTCACCATTGTTCTTAGCTGCAACATCTTTTGCATCTTTAACTAATTGAGCTGCTGGAATTGTTGCTGTCTTACCTTCTGGTGTTGTTACTGTCGCATTTCCGTTTTCGTCTACTACTACAGTTGCACCTGGGTTGACTGCTTTAATTGATTCTTTAACTTTTTCAATTTCATCAGCTGTTAATTTAGCTTTATCTCCAACTAACACTCTAGTTGCTGGTGTGTTTACTGCATTTCCTGCATTTGCTTTACCTGCATCTGCTGCTGACTTAGTTACGTCTGCTGCTGGAATTACTGCTGTATTTCCTTCTGGTGTTGTTACTGTTGCGTTTCCTTTATCGTCTACTACAACTTTAGATCCTGGGTTTACTGCCTCAATTGCTTCCTTAACTTTTGCTTTTTCTTCATCTGTTAATTTGGCTGGATCTTTAACTTCTACCTTAGCTGCTGGTGTGTTTACTGCATTTCCTGCATTTGGTTTAGTTGCAGCTTCTGGATCTTTCGTTAAGTCTGCTGCTGGAATCACTGCT